>JABIVN010000481.1 GCA_018667205.1 Gammaproteobacteria bacterium
ATATATCGCTGCTGGCGCCAGAACTCCTATGGGAGGCATGCAAGGATGCTTTAGTGATCTTTCTGCCGTTGACCTTGGCAGCGCCGCGATTGCCGCAGCAATCGAACGCTCAAACCTCAAGGGTGAAGATATCCAGGAAGTCATCATGGGTTGCGTCCTGCCAAATGGACTTAGACAGGGTCCAGCGCGCCAAGCGGCCATGGATGCCGGTATTCCTGTAGAGTCAGGCGCGACAACGATTAACAAACTTTGTGGGTCAGGGATGAAGGCTTTGATGCTGGCACACGACCTAATCAAAGCAGGCTCTAACGAGATCATGGTTGCCGGAGGAATGGAAAGCATGACCAACTCCCCCTACATGTTGCCAAAAGCTCGCGGCGGCATGCGAATGGGACACGGTGAAATCCAGGACTCTATGTTCACCGATGCGCTTGAAGACGCAAAAACCGGACGGCTCATGGGTTCTTTTGCACAGGAAGTCGCAGACAGATACCAACTTACCAGGGAAGATATGGATGCCTTTGCGATCGAATCGCTGACCAGGGCGAAAAATGCCATCGACAATGGTGCGTTGAAAGACGAAACAGTTCCTGTGACGGTAAAATCCCGTAAAAGTGAAACCATCGTTACCGACGATGAGCAACCACACAACGCAAAAATCGACAAAATCCCGACACTAAGACCCGCGTTCAAGGAAGACGGTACCGTTACCGCCGCAAATTCCAGCTCTATCTCAGACGGTGCCTCTGCACTAATCCTGGCAAGTGAGGCGGCAGTGAAGGAAAAAGGTCTGCTGCCCATGGCGCGAATAGTGGCGCACACGACCAACTCACTTCATCCATCGGAATTTACCATCGCGCCTATTGGGGCTATCGAAAAGCTTCTCGAGAAGACCGGGTGGTCAAAGGACGACGTTGATCTATTCGAAATCAACGAAGCCTTCGCAATGGTAACGATTTTAGCCACTCGAGAACTCGGACTGGATCCTGAAAAAGTAAACATTCACGGCGGCGCGTGCGCGCAGGGGCACCCTGTTGGCTCTACTGGTTCCAGAATCGTCGTCTCGTTAATGTATGCACTGAAGAAACTTGGCAAGAAAAGAGGCATTGCTTCTTTGTGCATAGGCGGCGGCGAAGCAACTGCTGTTGCTATTGAGATGGTGTAGCGACAAGACCCATTCAACCACGTACAATCAGCGCATTATTCAATTGAATTAGGTACTTAGGAGCTTATGTCTTGTCACGCCTGCCGGTAATTGTTGGCTTTGGCGGCGTTAATCCCGCCGGTCGAAGTTCATCTCATCATGGTTACCGGCGTATGGTGATAGATAAGATGAGTTCTGCTGTCAAGGACAAAACCTTCGCCTCGCTAGCGGCGCTCATGAATCGTACGGATTCGACCTCGGCGGAAGCCAGAAAAGCGATGCTGGACCACACCTTGGTCCGGCGCCTTGAAACCAACCTTTTTGACGCAAATTCGATCCCTCTTCACAAGAGGGCCACGATAAAAGGCGCATCAAGCGAAGCCATCAGCTTTTCAATCAAACGGAACCATCTGCCTGATAATATTCCCAAGGACTGGGTCGTTGAGGAAGCTGGCGACCGCGTGGTCGTCTCCGTCACAGGTGATCTGGATTTACTCTTTAATGACACTCGATCATCCCGAGTGCTGGCGGCCGGTCAATTGCCTTTCGGTTTCGACCCAGAAAAATTATACCAATCACGCAACCATCCTCGCGGACTACAGCTGACCGTATTCGGTGCCTCAGACGCACTGAACTCCCTTGGCATTCAATGGGATGAGGTCAGGCGACGAGTGCCTGCTGATCAAATCTCTGTTTATGCCAGCAGCGCGATGGGACAGTTGGATACCAATGGCTCTGGGGGGCTGTTACAAGCCGGACTCATGGGTAAACGCGTAAGCTCAAAAAACTTGCCACTTGGCCTGGCGGAGATGACGGCAGATTTTGTTAACGCTTATATTCTTGGAAATATGGGCACTACCGGCGCGAACATCGGTGCTTGCGCAACCTTCCTCTACAACTTGCGCCAGGGGATTCTAGACATACGCTCGGGCAAGTCCCGCGCGGTTCTTGTTGGCGCAAGTGAAGCACCCTTGACCCCCGATGTCATCGAGGGCTATCGCACCATGGGCGCCCTGGCGGAAGACGAAGCACTCAAGAAAATTGATGGCATCAGCCAAGGCGAAGCCGATCATAGCCGCGCCTGTCGTCCTTTTGCAGAAAACTGCGGCTTTACGCTTTCCGAAGGCTCCCAGTTCATCATCCTGTTTGATGATGCGTTAGCGCTGGAACTCGGCGTTAATATCTACGGCGCTGTTGCTGACGTTTTTATCAATGCAGACGGCTTCAAAAAATCAATACCAGGCCCCGGCATTGGAAACTATATGACGGTTGGCAAAGCAATGGGGGTTGTGCGCTCCATCTTGGGGGAAGAGTCCCTGCGACATCGATCCTTCATTCAGGCTCACGGCACAAGTACTCCCCAGAACAGGGTCACTGAGTCCCACATTTTCAACGAATTGGCCGCAGCATTTGGGATCGATAAATTACCAGTCGCTGCGATCAAATCTTACATTGGTCATTCGCTTGCCTGCGCGTCTGCTGACCAGCTAATCGCATCGCTGGGTGTATGGAACGACGGGTTCATTCCAGGGATTGTCACTTCAGACAATATTGCAGATGACGTTCACCGGAGCCATCTCGACTTCCTACTGAAACATCGAGAAGTTGGCAAGACTGACATAGATTCTGTGTTTATCAATTCCAAGGGCTTCGGGGGCAATAATGCCACTGCTGCGATACTTGGTCCCCATGTGGTCACAGCAATGCTGCGGAAAAAGCATGGTAAGGATGCGCTCATCAAACATGCTGGCCTTAATGAGTCGGTCAAAGAGAACATCGAGGCCTATGACGAATCAATGATCGCCGGCAAGAATTCCACGATCTACAACTTCGGCGTGGGCGTCATTGAAGGAGAAGAATTAACGATCTCTTCTAACAGTATCTCTATCCCCGGCCAGAATAAAGAGATTAGCCTGAACATCGAAAACCCTTACAAGGACATGACTTAGCAATCGTTAATGCTACTAACCCTGTCAACAGACTGCTGTTAATATAGAGGGCCGCAGAGCGCTACGTCAGTCAATTTCGCGAGTCGCCCGGAACTCGATATCCGGCCATCGCTCCTGCGTCAGCAACATATTCACAGAGGTTGGCGCAAGATAGGTCAGGTGCCCACCACCATCAACCGCCAGATTCCCGTCTACTTTTCGCTTGAATTCAGACAGCATTTTTTCATCCGAGCAGTACACCCATCTTGCCGTCGAAATAGTAACCGACTCGTATCCGCAATCGACTTTATATTCATCCCTTAACCGAAACGCCACCACATCGAACTGCAGAACGCCCACGGCACCAACAATCAAATCATTGTTAGTCAGCGGCATAAATAACTGGGTTGCACCCTCTTCCGACAATTGCGTTAAACCTTGCCTGAGTTGTTTGCTCTTCAAGGGGTCCTTGAGTCGCACGCGGCGGTAAAGCTCGGGCGCAAAATGCGGGACACCGATAAACTTCAGATCTTTGCCACTGGTAAACGTGTCACCAATCTGGATAGTCCCGTGGTTATGTAAACCGATGATATCTCCAGGGAAAGCTTCGTTGGCAGCAGACCTTTCACCAGCGAGAAATGTCACCGCGTCGCTGACCCGGACTTCTTTACCAATGCGCACATGACGCATTTTCATGCCCTGGGAATATTGTCCTGAGCAGACTCGCATAAAAGCAATTCTGTCCCTGTGCTTGGGGTCCATGTTCGCCTGAATTTTGAACACGAATCCGGTGAACTCGTCGCTTTTGGAATCAACGACGTCCGAGTTTGTCGCTCTTGGCAGCGGTGCAGGCGCAAAGTCAACAAACCCATCAAGCATCTGGTTTACACCAAAGTTTCTAAGCGCCGTACCAAAATAGACCGGCGTCAGTTCGCCAGCAAGATAGGCTGCTTTATCAAACTCATGGCTGGCACCTTTCACCAGCTCAATCTCATCTTTGAACGCTTCGTGTTCATCTCCAAGAAACGCTGCGGCTTCCTCCGACCCGACACCCTTGATAATTTGCACGTCTGAAGCTACATCACCATGACCTGGCTCAAACACATGAATCTCATCGTCATATAGGTGATACACGCCCTTAAAACGGCTGCCCATCCCGATCGGCCAGGTAATGGGCGCACACGCAATTTTCAATACAGATTCGACTTCATCCATCACATCAATTGGGTCCCTGACCTCCCTATCGAGCTTATTAACGAAGGTGAGAATCGGCGTGTCACGAAGCCGACAGACCTCCATCAATTTGACTGTTCGGCCTTCGACACCCTTTGCTGCATCGATCACCATCAAAACCGAATCTACAGCGGTTAGTGTTCGATAGGTATCTTCAGAAAAGTCTTCGTGGCCAGGGGTGTCAAGCAGGTTGACGATTCGACCCTTGTAGGGGAACTGCATGACGGAGGTGGTGACGCTGATGCCACGCTGTTTCTCCATCTCCATCCAGTCAGAGGCCGCGTAACGATCGGACTTCTTGGATTTAACCGTACCCGCCAACTGAATTGCCTTTCCGAACAGCAACAGCTTTTCTGTAATGGTGGTCTTACCTGCGTCCGGGTGCGAGATAATCGCAAAGGTACGCCGTTTGTCGACTTCTTGCTCAATCATGGGAATTTATCGGCGTCGTTGCGGAAGCCGCGGCATTATATAGACGCGAACCCTGCAGGTACAGGAGGGCTTCAGAACAACTCTTTCGCCAAGACCAATGCATCTTCCCGCCCGACCTTAGCAGGGTAGTAGTTTTCACGGATTCCGACCTCGTTAAAGCCGAGTTTGTCGTAAAGTTCACAGGCCGCTTCGTTCGAAGGCCTTACCTCAAGAAAGATGGTCGAGGCCTCTCCCGCACGGGCGCGTTCCAGCAAGTGCTCTACCAGAGCACGACCAAACCCATTGCCCTGAAAATCAGGATGCACGCAAACATTTAGCAGATGAGCCTCGCCAGCCGCTACTGACAAAATGCCATGACCAACATTCTGATCGCCACACATCAACAACCAGCACTCCTGGCCGTTGCGCAGGCAGTCTCTAAAAATCCCCTCAGTCCAAGAATAAGTATATCCGCCGAGCTCGTTTCGAAGCACCTCTGGCAAGTCGGCCAACTGCATGCGACGGACTTCCCCGGACATCAAGGGACCTCCCCGGCGCGCCAGTGATCCATTGCCAGCATCAGTTCACGCTTGACTGAACCCGACTCAAGAAGGCCTTTCAAGGACGGCACCTTAAGAAATGTCTGAGCACCAACGGCCCCCACCAACATCGGCGCCAAGTCTCGAAGCGGGTTATAGTACTCGCCAACATCGTCCCCAAACACCAGTACCCTGGACGGCATTTGCCGGAATTTCTGAGTAACGACCTCTCGCGCCGCATTTATCGACTGATCAATACCCGATGTGCTTAGCATCGGCCATTTTAGTAACTGATAACGCACTGATTTGATATTACCCCCCAGCGCGCGCGCCACATCGTCGCAAAGCCTCTTGGGAAGTTCGCTTTCAGCTCGCAGCGATAAGCAAATTCCAATTGTTTCATAATGAAACAATGCCAACATGAATTCGGGAATTTTTTTGTCGGCTGCAGCAGCCTCAAATTGAATTGGCGCTTCAGGCTCAATATCCGCGGCAGGCGCCTGCCTAGGCAATTGATCACGGCTGTTCCCCGACTGCACAACCGTTTCCAGGGCTGAACCTACCTCGGGCGCAACCGTTAATCGCGATGTCCAGACATCAATACCCATCGCCTTCAGGTAGCCACCTCTGGTTAGTCCCATTTCGTCAACACCATTCCTTAGCAAAAGCTGTCATTTCTCACCGACCAGCTTATCATCATCAGGGTGAACCGGGGCTCGGGCAAACACAAAACATAGCGATCCAAGGAGCGCGCCAACGCCCAGCACGCTAAACCCGATCACGTAATCGCCTTGGATATCTGCCATATAACCGGCATAGACCGGCCCAATCGACATGCCCAACATCACGATTAGGGAAGAAAACCCCATAATCGTGCCAAAAGATGATGGGCCAAAATAGTCCGCTCGTAGCGCGACCATCAGTGGCCCCCTAATTCCCCAGGCAAGTCCGTGCAGCGCAGTGAACAGGATGACCATCCAAAGCTCTGTAGCATTGGCGATAAGGAACAGTGCCACGGTGTGGCAAATCATGCAGACGACACAGATGAGCTGTTTATTAAACCTGTCCCCGATGAACCCGCCGCCTAGCTGCCCAAGCATCTGGAAGCCTGTCAGCGCTGCCACCACTAAGCCCGCCTGCGTCAAGGTATAAGCGAGACCTTCGGTTAAGTGCGAAACCAGATGCACCATGATCGATGACACTGTTAACAGAGCACAGGCATGCCCCACAGAGATCAGCCAAAAAGAAGAGGTTCGCATCGCCTGTCGCGCGGTGAAATCACGGCCCTTCGCGAATACCATTGGCATTCCGCTGCTGTTTAACTGACTACCACCATCTACCATTTCCCCATAGTCCTGCGGTCGATGCCGCACCATGAAGACCAGCGGAAACCCAACCGCGATAACAATGACGCCAGAATAGAAGGCGGTTGTTCTCCAGCCGAATGCCTCAAGACAAATAATAACAACAGGGACTGCGAGTCCACCAAGCGAGTAGCCCATTTGAGATACGGCAACTGCCTTCGCTCGATGACGGCTGAACCAGTTCACGATAGACACCATCACCGTGACGAATCCGCCAAGGCTGGAGCCAACCGCTATCAACGCAAAAGCCAAGTAGAACTCAAGAAGCGTCGTGATCTGGCTAAATGCCATAAATCCTATCCCGAAGATCACTACCCCTACACCCAGCACGATCTGTGGACCGTACTTGTCAGTTAGCCAGCCCTGCAAAGGCCCAAGGATCCCACTTTCAATTCGCGTCAGCGCAAAGGCTCCCGCCACGAGCGCTTTACTCCAGCCGAACTCTTCCTGCAGCAAGACAACATAAGCGCCATAGGAGTGCATCCACAACAACCCGGAAAGAAGCTGCAAACCACCCGCAGCACTAACGATATACCAGCCATAGAACACATGCCCCGCCGGACGAATAACGCTATCAATTAGGGAGAAGATCCGCGACATCAATCAGGCAGCTTTTGCTTTGAAGAATTGTCTTGCAAGGCCAAAAACTGAAATCGTCAACCAGACAGACTCGATAATGAAAGAGCTCAGGTTAAATTCCACCATCAAAGAAAACAGAACCATCGCTGAACCAAGCGCATTGACCCCGGAAAAAATCAGGCTAGTCGGCTCGATTCTTTCGATTTGAAGCAGCAGATAGGTGCCAAGAATACACAATACGCCAACATTACCGACCAGATCGTGAAGTTCGTATCCGAGCATCAATCGTTGCCTGACTAAAAAAAAGAAGCATAAACTAAGGCCCCTACCCTTGACAGGAAAACGGCATGTTACGCGTCGCAGACCATTGGTATAAAACCAAAAAGCTCACTAATGAGCTAACACTCATTTACGAACCGCATGTGCATCCGTTTCTAAGGTGCAATATCTGGCACCTTCGCGGACGTGACAAAGATCTCATCATTGATACCGGGCTAGGTGTCAGTTCGCTGAAGAGCGCCATTGCAGACTTGATCGATAAACCCGTAACAGCACTGGCTACTCACATCCACTACGACCATGTCGGTTGTTTGCACGAATTTGACGAAAGGTTGATGCACAGCAGCGAGTCAGCAGACATGCTGGATTACTCTGAGTTCAGCTGGCTCCGGATTGCCGACTTCCCTAAAGCCTACCAGGCAGGACTTCGCACCGATGATTACCAGGACTACCTGATTAACGCTCGACCCGACGAAGACTATGACATTACAAACTACCAGGTTACCTCCACGAGCATTACCCGCCAGCTCAACGACGGGGACGTTATAGACCTTGGCAATAAAGCACTCTCGGTATACCACCTGCCAGGCCATTCTCCCGGCAGCATTGGTCTATGGGATCCATCAAGCAGCACACTCTTCTCCGGAGACGCCCTTTATGACGGGAAGCTTCTGGACGAACTACCGGGATCGAACATACCAGACTACATCAACACCATGCGGCGCCTGCGCGAACTGCCGGTTGAGGCCGTTCATGGCGGTCATGAACCCAGTTTTGGCCGAAACCGAATGATTCATCTGATTGACGCCTATCTCGACTGGAGAGCTTCGTAAACTTAAGCGCGCCGCAGGCGATGCTTGTTTTAGCAGCGCCTCTTCATAAAGTATTTTAAGTTATTGTTTAAATACAATTATAGCTCTAAAATCGAGAAATGCCGGTGCCACGCATCCTAAGAAATAGCATTGAGGTTGGGCACTCCCGTTCCACGGGGCCTCAGACGCTCTTAAATTTACTCAATCTGTATGAGTCAAATAATAGAGATTATTCGACCTGGGTCGATACGCTCGAATCGCACACCACAACGCTATTACCTTTTCTGGCAGCCAAACCCCCGACGCAGTTAATCAAGTGGCACGAGGCCTTCACTCTGGACGACCTAAGGCGGGGCGCACTCACCCTGGCCAACCAAGTTAACCTGAAGGGAATCAGCTCCATAAACGGAAAAACTGAGCGAACCTCCCAGCTCGGTTTTTCACTGGGGCACTTTGTTAATCCAGAGCTTGCAAAACAGGCAGCACTCACGTGTCGACTGATTGGGCATGACATTTCCATCCCCGATCCTGAGATAACCGACGCTCTGACATTTTACGATCGGGCCTTAGGCACACTCCACGGTTCTCCGCTGCTGACTCGATTAGTCGCCGTTGCCAGCCATTGCAACATTGAAACAGCGATAGACATTGATGAATGTGCTTCCTTGCTGTCTATATCCGCAGCAGAGATTGATTCAATCCTGTTGGACATCACTAATACGGAACCTTCAGTCCCCATCGATGCCACCGCGCGATTCGAACTTGCGTTAAACGTCGCCAATCTCATCGAAAGCAGCGTTGCTCTGGCAAACCAGACATCTAGAGATTCCTCGATCCAAACGCTGGCTTCGGGGCTTTTTGGCTCAAAAGCGGTAACGACCTTCACTGAGAACTCGACAGGCTGGACCAACCAACTGCACGAGCTTAGCTCGCCTCAATCAATGATTAACCAGGCTGCTAAAAGCACTGAACCCGTATCAACCGATAACTTTTTTACCGTCGAAGATGAAAAAGTACTCGTGTCGATGGGATCAAAAAACGGTCTGGCCATTCCAATATCCGTCAACGAGAACAACGAACCCGTCTGCGTTGCCGTGGCACTGATAGCGCTGAGTCCCGAAACGTTAGCAACAGCATCGTCCAACCCGAACCTCATCGACCAGTTTGGAAAAGTCTGCAGGCATCTATTTACTGCCAAACTAGGCAAAACGATTAACGCTGACGCCCTGGAGGCTCGCGTACGAGAGATCATTCACGAAGCGAATAATCCGATTTCCACGGTACAAAACTATTTAAAAGTATTGTCACTGAAGCTTGGTCCGGAACATGAGACACAAGAAACCCTTGAATCTATTAGCAGCGAACTGTCTCGGGCAGCGGAAATCGTTAGCAGTTTTAGCGACCTTAATCTTGAGTCGGTAAATCGGACAGGGGTGTGTAAAGTCAATGATGTCACCCTGCAAATAGGTGCGTTATTCGACCGGGGTCATGAAATTGAGTTTGAATACCTGTTGGATCAATCAAACCCCTCGGTGCAAATTCATAGCAACAATCTTAAGCAGATCCTGACCAACTTGATCAAGAACGCCACTGAATCTACCTCACGCGCAAACACCATCTCTCTTTGTACAGCAGGAAACCTGGTGCATGGTAACAATACCTTTGTGGAGCTTGCCGTTCGAGATACAGGCCCAGGTATCCCAGACGACATCGGTAACGTTTTTGACAAGGGAGTCACTACTAAATCAGGCGCCCACATTGGAGAGGGACTTGCAATGGTCAAGCGCTTGACCGAAGCCGCAAACGGCTTTGTCACTTACCGGTCCGGCCCACACGGAACTGAATTTCGAATCACCATTCCGCAGCTTCATCACAGGTAAATTTTAATGAGTGCTTTGAAAGAAATACACCCTATATACGAGGTCCTAGTCGTGGATGACGAACCTGGTCAACGCGATAGTCTGAAACAACTGATGACGTTATCTGGTTATGAAGTCAGCACCGCAAGCTGCGGTTTCGATGCCATCGAAATGCTGGAACAACGAGTCTATGACTCAGTTCTCCTTGATCTGAATATGCCAAACGGGTCTGGCTACGATGTCATTGATCATGTCGCAAACTCAAATATTGACGTTAAGATCATTGTCATCAGTGGCAATACTGATTTCGAATCTACGCGCAATGCGTTGAAGAAGGGTGCCTACGACTTTCTTAAAAAACCGTATATGCCGGACGAACTGCTGGCGACCGTGAAAAACGCCTCCAGCACGAAACAACTGGAAGTCGCCAACGGTCACATCCAGCGAAAACTCGAAGAAAGCGAACATTTACATCGATTCATCGTAGACAATTCGCCAGACATCGTGTTTATGCTCGACACGGACGGGAATTTCACTTTCCTGAATGAAACCGTCTACAAAGCGCTGGGTTTCAAAAAACAGGAACTGCTAGGGCAGCACTATTCGAAGCTTGTCTCCAGCCCAAATAAAGAAATGGCTAAGTATGTATTCGCGGAACCGCGAGATGGGCAAAGTACGTCTCATAATGTTGAACTAAAACTTACCTGTAAAGGCGGATCCGAGCACCGTTACTTTGATACAGCATCAATGTCGATTGACCCCGGTGGTGCAGGTATCAGCCACGGCATCTATGGCGTTGCACGGGATGTCACAGAAAAAAAGCAGGCCGAGGAGATGATTAATTACCAGGCCTACCACGATACCCTGACCAAGTTCCCCAACCGGGTGCTGATGGAAGACCGACTGCGCGTAGCAATCTCGCAGGCATTTAGAAATGAAAAGAAGCTGGCCGTCATGTTCCTTGACCTGGACAGGTTCAAATGGGTTAACGATACTCTTGGTCACGCTGTAGGCGATAGGCTGCTGCAATCCGTTGCAAATAGGTTGGAAAGCTGTATCCGGCAAGGAGACACGCTCGCACGATTTGGCGGCGACGAGTTTGCGCTTATTCTGCCAGAGGTGAATCAGGAAGAGAGCGCTGTAGCCATTGCACAGAAAATCCTGAAGGTGTTCAAAGAACCACTGCGCATCGAGGAGCATGAATTATACGTTACATCGAGCATCGGGATCGCCCTTTATCCCGACTCCGGGGACACCATACAAAGCTTAATCGCATCTGCTGATCTGGCCATGTACAGTGTCAAAGGGCGTGGCAAAAACGGTTATGCGTTCTTTCATCCTTCAATGAACGAAGCCTCTGACGCTAGACTCAATATCGAAAGGGAACTTCGCAAGGCCCTGACCACCGACGACATCAAGGTATGCTATCAGCCACAGGTGAATGCTATCACTGAAAAACTTGTCGGGTTCGAGGCGTTGGTTCGCTGGGAACACCCGACCAAAGGGTTGATCTATCCCGGTGGCTTTATCCCTATCGCAGAAGAAACAGGCCTCATCCTGGAACTGGGGAAGTACATCCTGAACAGAGCGTGCGCTGACGTACAAAAGTGGCGCAAAGCAGGCATGA
>JABIVN010000482.1 GCA_018667205.1 Gammaproteobacteria bacterium
GAAAATGAAACGTCTTCAAAGGCAATCCGGTTTATCTGGTCTGCGTGGCCGTCGATGGCGGCATTGGCTGTTTTATCCCGTTTCATCGCCTCGATGACTTCCTCGGAATCTTTGATTTCAGACTCAGCCATGACTAAGCTCATGATTCGTTCCGCAGACGCCTGTGCCATCTGCATCTCTGCGAACCAGTGTGCAAGTTGTTCGATAGGCTCGAAGAAATGTCGAGAATATGTCAGGAAGGCCACCAGGGTGCCAGCGGTTATGGTTCCCCAGACAACTTCGAGGCCACCAAATACGAGCGCCAACCCGATGGCGACAGACCCGAGTATCAGGACTAACGGGAGGTACAATGCTGCCTGGACCAGGTTAGTGACAGATGCAGAGTGCATTTGGTCTGTCAGACCACCAAATTTCTTCAGGTTCTCGGCCTCCTTGACGAACGCCTTACTGGTCTGAACGCCCATGATACTTTCATTATACGTGCCGGTAATTCTGGAATTGGTCTTTCTCACGATACGTGCGCTGGACAGTATCTTGTGTTGGAACTTCAAGCTCACCCAAGCAAGCACTGGCAACACTGATAGCACCATCAGCCCAAGCGTGAGGTCCATGACGAGCATCGCGATGGCTATGCCAAACATCATCGTGCAGCCCCAGACCAGGTCGAGCATGCCCCAGGCCAGAATATTTGAAAGTCGTTCGCAATCCGAGGTCATCCTTGCCATCAACCAGCCAACAGGTCGAAAGTCGTAGTAGCTAAAGGACAGGCGCTGTAGATTACAGAAGCCGTCCATTCTAATGTCATGCGCAACGTGCGTTCGAATCTTGCCGCCATACCAAATAAACCCGCTAACCGACAAGCCGAGCAGCAAAGTGAACGCAGCATACAAGGCTGCATATTGACTTAGGTCTGCATCCAGTCCATCTGCTGCGACCGTATCAATCACCCCTTTGGTAATCAGTGGGAAGGCTATCTCTGCGATGGCAGTAAAGAAAGCGCAGGCGGCAAGGATAATGACTTCTTTGCGGTAGTGCAGGGCATAAGAAAGCAGCTTCCGCCATAGGTGAAGATCCATTCCTGCGTTAAAAGAGTCGTCGTCGAAGCCGTCCTTAAAGTTTTCGTCATCGAAGTACGCATCAGTCATGGTCTCGAACCTCCACAACATCGAGCTCTATCTGATCCTGAATTGCCCCCTGGATCGCGCAGAGCCGTTGATAAACGCCGTAAACCCTAGACAGTGAATCGTGATTGCCGCGCTGGACTATCTCCCCGTCGTGCAGCATCAGGATTTTGTCAGCATGCATGACGGTCGATAACCGGTGAGCAATGATAATTGTCGTCTGCTGGTGTCGCCTGTTTTTTAGTGCGCCCAGGATTTGTGATTCGGTATCCGTATCTACGGCGGAAAGCGCATCATCTAAAATTAGAATCGGCGGTGCTTTTAATAACGCTCTTGCGAGAGCAATACGCTGGCGTTGACCGCCGGACAGTGTGACGCCCCGCTCCCCAACCTGTGAGGCGAATCCGCGGGGAAAACTTTCAATGGAATCAAGAATACAGGCGTCCATGGCTGCCTGTTTGATTTCTTCGAAGGTGGCGTCAAGACGGCCGATTTTCAGGTTGCCCTCGATGGTGTTCGAATAAAGAAAGGGTTCTTGTAATACGATACTAATCTGAGATCTAACGTATTTTCGGTTAAGTGTACTCAGTTCTTGATCATCCAGGCTGATGGAACCGTCTCGGTAGTCATAAAGACGCAGCAGCAACTGAGCAATCGTTGATTTGCCTGAGCCAGGTGGGCCGAGTAGCGCCAGCGTTTCACCGGGCGCTATGGTAAATGACAGGTTGTTTAGAATCCTTGGGTTTGCATAGGCAAATGATACGTTCCGAAATGTGATTCGTCCGCTGAGTCGGGTAGGGGGGGTCAGTTCGTTCTGGGATTCAATGGGTTCCGACAGTATTTCCGCGAGCCTGCCGATTGAAATAATGGCCTTTCCAGAGTCAGTCAGTACCCTGCCCATATGACGAATAGGCCAGATAATCATGCCTTCGTAGGTGAGAAATGCGAACAGTGTCCCGACGGTCAATGTGCCCTCCATCACCCAAAGGCCGCCAACAATGAGCAGTAGGCCAATCTGTCCAAGGCAAACGATATCGCTGAACCCGTAGTAAATTCCCATCAGTCCAATCAGGCGATTATTGTGGTCACGAAATGCTCTATTCTTGACGGCAAATTTTTCTATTTCGAACGTCTGTCGCGCAAAGGCACGAACGACTCGAATACCTGTGAGGTTCTCTTGTATTACCGTTGTGAGTTCTGCTTCTGCCTCGTCAACGGTCTCGAAAACCTTCTTAACCCGTTGGAAGAAAAAGATCCCGGCGACGAACAGGAGCGGCAGGGTTGCCAGAGATAGCCACGCCATCCTAGCATCCAAAGCAAACAGGATAGGAAGAACAACGATTAGCATGAGGAAGGCGCGGCTTATTTCAATGACTTGTCCGGAAAGGAACACCCGAATTGTTTCCATGTCAGAAGTACAGCGTTGTACTAGGTCCCCGGTATCGGCGGTGTCGTGAAAAGTAGAAGGCAGATGCTCGATGTGATCGAAAAGCCGGTCCCTTAACCTTCTGACGATACCTTCCGATGCGAATGCGATGTACCTGCCACGCAAATACAGAAAGCCACCGGCAATCACGGTAAGCAATAGGGTGCCAACTGCGGCAAGTACCAAATAAGCCATCATCCCAGGACGGTCATTGCCGGAAAAAAGTTGCGCAATCAGGATAGCGCCTGGGTCCGGGGAAAAGTCTTTACCGGCCCGAATCGCGTCGATTGAAAAAGCCGCCAGCAGGGGTGCCCCAAACATAAAGACGTAGGCGATCGCCATTGCAAGAATCGCCATCCCAAAGGCGCGGCGATAGCCATCTGTGTGGTGCCATAGCAACAGTGCTTTTTTTCTGTCCTTTACAACTTCTTCTGTCATTTCTCTGATCCAAATAGGCTGGTTCAAATACCGTTCAGACACAACCTTGTGTGCGGAGCAATAGACCTGAGGCAGCGATGGTCTCGGTGAAAACAGTTTACTTGACGACGGCTGGCGTCTGGCGGCTAATAGAGACGTGTTTAAATCTAATAGTCTGTAGGCGTCATGCTGATAATGTTACACGGGTGTGACTGCTCGCTGAGTAACTCGCTTTTATACCGCCTTGCTTCATCCAAAATTTAGGCCTTTTTGGGGTCGTAGAACAGCCGAAAACGATACTATTTGAAATGATAGAAAAAGACAACGCGGTCTGGTGATGACGAGTGATCACTTTATAACCTAAGCCTGCAGACAAATTTACGCTGCTGTATAAGGCCTAATAAGCGCATGAGGTAGGCTAGCTTGCCGTGCAATCATCTGGCAGCACGACTGTGCGACGGCAGAAGACTGAAGACGTTCATTTGCAAGGCGTGGAAGCCTGAGACGGTGACCAACATCAGCAAGCGGGAAGGCAATGCGAGTGGGGTCCTTCGTGCGTTGCAATATGCGCAGTTAGGCGTTAGTTTACGCGTTTATTTAGAGAGAAAATCTATGTTTCAAGGCTTGACATTCGAGCCCTTCAAACTTCCTGACGAGGCTGAATCAATCCGTCAGGAAGTTCGAGAATTTTTGGCCAGGGAACTCGACCCCGGCACACTCCCCAATTCAGATTTTAACGCAGGTGAATCTGCGGAGTTTAGTCGGAAGTTGGGCGCGCAGGGCTGGATTGGTATGACCTGGCCGAAAGAATATGGTGGTTCAGGCAAATCTTTCCTTGAACGCTATGTCGTGACGGAAGAGCTACTAGCGGCAGGTGCGCCCGTTGGGTGCCACTGGATTGCCGATAGGCAAACCGGACCGCTGATGTTGAAATTTGGTACGGAGGCGCAAAAGCAGCGGTTTCTTCCAAAGATTATCAGCGGCGACTACTTCTTCTCTATTGGAATGAGCGAGCCAGATAGCGGGTCTGATCTGGCATCAATCAGGACCAGCGCCACGAAAACCGAGGGTGGCTGGCTGCTAAACGGCAGTAAAATTTGGACAAGTTACGCGCATACCAATCATTATATGGTTGCGCTGGTTAGGACCGAGCCGCCGTCTGAGAATCGACACGCGGGTATGAGCCAGTTGGTTGTCGACCTAAGCGACAAGAACGTCACGGTGACCGGTATCAGGAACCTTTCCGGGGAAGAAGATTTTAACCAGGTCTTTTTCGATGATGTATTCATTCCAGACGACATGTTAGTGGGCACTCCCGGCAACGGCTGGGAGCAGGTCATGAGTGAGTTAGGGTACGAAAGAAGTGGCCCCGAACGATTCCTGAGTGCTTTTAGGGTAATTGTTGAGTTCGCGCGTGAAATTGAGTCGAACCCCAGTGACGAACAGCTCGTATTGCTGGGCAGGTTGGCTTCACACCTGATCACTCTTCGAAGGATGTCAATATCTGTTGCCGGAATGCTGGGCGCAGGCAAGTTACCGTTAACAGAAGCCGCGCTGATTAAAGACCTGGGGAACAGTTATGAGCGGATGGTTCCGGAGATCGTGCGTTTGGCCGTGTCGGGAAATAGTTCACAGCGATTTGTCGATACACTCAACGAGTGCATACTTCACGCGCCGTCTTTCACATTAAGAGGGGGCACCCGTGAAGTTCTTAAAGGCGTCATCGCTCGCGGTCTGGGATTAAGGTAATACGGTATGAATGAACAACAACAGTTAATTAGTGAAACCCTCAACAGGTTACTGACGGATTTGTGTACGCCAGTCGTCGTCGACAAGTCAGAGTCCGGAACTTTCGCAGAAAGTCTCTGGCAGGCCCTGACAGAAACGGGACTCACTGCGGCGGGGTTAGAGGTAGAGGCAGGCGGTTCTGGTGGGGACCTGGAAGACTCACTGCTGGTTATCAGGGAAGCCGCAAGATTTGCCGCGCCGGTCCCGCTGGCGGAACACTTTATTGCAGGTCTCCTGCTGAGCGAACAGGGTCAATCCATTGGCGTGGGTCCGGTAACGGTTGCCTCGGGCAAGTTTCATCTTAGTGATGACCTGTCCCTCAGTGGTATTGCAAATGATGTTGCTTTTGCTCGTTGGAGTGCGGAGGTGGTGCTGGTTGCGGAGGGAACTGACGGGGTAAAGTTGTGCAGAGTGCCTGCCTCGGATTTCGACATTATTGAAAAAAATAATGTGGCAGGGGAGCCTCGCGATACTGTCAGTGTGAACACCAAAGTGGCGTCAGAGTCCGTCTTTAATGTCGACAGGCAGACACCTGAAAGAATCAAGCTGATGGGAGCGGCACTGCGCGCTTTAATGATGTCCGGTGCACTCGAGTCCGTGCTGGAGATGACGGTCAAATATTCGACGGAGCGTTCGCAGTTTGGCAAGCCGATATCAAAGTTTCAGGCCATCCAGCAGCAGCTGGCGACGCTTGCTGGCGAAGTGGCTGCAAGCCAAACGGCCAGCCACGCGGTGGTTGGCTCGTTTTCTGCCCTGAATGAATTGGATATTGCGATCGGTAAAGCCAGAATCGGTGAAGCGGTATCAGTTTGCACAGAGATTGCGCACCAAGTGCATGGCGCCATGGGGTACACGCTGGAACATTCTCTCAATCACCGCACTCGTCGTTTGTGGAACTGGCGTGAAGAGTACGGCAATGAACGTGAATGGCAAAAAATAGTGGGACGCTATTTCTCTTCTCAAGGCGCGGATAAGGTTTGGGGTGCTATGACGGCGCTATAGCTTTGCGCTTGTTGTAGCCGCAATGTTGTCGCCGCAACCCGGAGCAGGCCCTGTAAAAAGTCGACGAACCCCCGTCGTGGTTCGTCGAAATGGCAGGGGTTTTAGGACAAACTGAAACCAGAGTCGACTGACGGAGCAGGTGAATCGCACTTCACCTGATCCGTGTCAATCATCCTGATCATTGCTGCGAGTACTGACCTTGCAGCGGCTCCGTAAAGTCCGGGGTCAGTTTCTGTGTACATCACAGGCACCATTTTCTTTATGTCTGTATATCCCTCACCCAGGCATGTCAGGATCTGTCTTTCCCTGTCCAGTCGATGGTCAA
>JABIVN010000483.1 GCA_018667205.1 Gammaproteobacteria bacterium
AGGATCATGCACACGCAGGCAAGCCCACACTCGTTGGTCTCGCCCTGAAATATCAACGGAACACTGCGGCTCATAAAACTCATCCAAGGGACTCGCCCAGTTTTTTTAAGGGTTTAAGGAACCAGGAAAACAGTGTTCTTTGTTCAACGGGGATATGGGTGCTAAAGGTCATTCCTGGGAGGATCGAATCAATGCGGTCGCTAGATTGAATCCTTAGGCGTGCCCGGAAATATCCCTTTTGATGTGCCGTAGAAACAGTATGTGGTGATAGTTGGGTCACCACCGCGTCTATTCGCCCGTAAGTCTGTGCAGGGAAGGCATCAAGTTCGAGCGCCAGTTGCTGGCCGCTAGTCAGGTGGCCAGCGGCATCCGGTGGAATGTTTAAGGTACCGGTTACTGCGGGCCTGGGCGAGTCTATATAAACCAGTGGCTGACCGGGTCGGATACTTGCACCTTGACTTACCTCTATCCGGGTGACCATCCCCGCTCGTGTGGCGACCAGCTTTCGGTACGGCGCCTGTTCAAGGTTGATCAATTTTTCGCGAAGCATGGAGAGCTTTGCTTCTAATTCAGTACGTTGTGTCGCTTGCTTTCTTTTCAGCGCGCGCTGATCTGCCCGAAGCCTGCTTCGGGTAACCTGGTGGTCAATAAGGCTTTTTCGCAGCGCGTTTAGGTGTTGCTGTTCAGAAATGAGACTGGTCTTGACGCTGATCCAGTCAAGGTTTGAGAGGTACCCCGCGGCATAGTTATCGGCGGTGTTCGAATGGTGATTTGCCAGTTGTTTAATCTTTGATACCTGTAGCGCGATGCCTTCCCTTGTTAGTGTTTCAAGCATCGATATTTGGCGGTCTGCGACAAGAAACTCACGACCTTCGCTGGTAAAAGCTTCATTGATGGTCTGGTTCATTGACGCCCAGCGCAGCATTTGTTGCCTGGTCTCTGTTGCCATTGCGCGCGACCTGCCATCAGTGGTTTTTACCGTGGTTACAATGTGGGTCCCGGCGTTAACCTGTTGACCTTCTGTTACGTTCAGCCGTTCAACGTAGCCCCAGTCTGGGGAAACAATGGCATTTTCATTGGACGCATCGACCTGACCGGTAACAAAATGCTTTCGTGAATAGGTTGATGTGCCAATAAACCAGGCACCAAGCACCAAAACCAACACCAGGCTGATAGCAATGCCCAGGAACGTCTGCCCCGAATCTTGCTGGATGTCTCCCAATGGCGGCGAGTGGTAGCTCGAGAGTGCTTCTTCTCTATACAAGGACGCTGGCATATCGGAACCCGGTTAAACTAATAAGCCAAGTGTTCCAGTAATGGGGACCAGCAACCATCAGGATGGTCTGATGGTAGTGTGGGCGTCCTTTACCTGTCTTTGTAGGTTTTACGGTTCGATGTGTAGGCGATAAGTCCCATGAGGACATTTGAAGCTGCTGCTGCGGCAAAGATGCCGCTGAGTCCAAACAACGCTTTACCTGCGAACGCCAGCGGTATGTAGATAAAAAACATCGGAACGATCCAACGCTATTGAACAACTAAATAAGCAATGAAACTTTTACAACAGCGCCTATCGCACCAGACGGGTGCCGCACCAGACGGGTGCCAGGCGCCCCTGAGATAGTGGTCTCGACCCGCTGGGCGCCCTTAGATCTCCCCGGCCGATCGATATTAGCCACGGAGAAGAGCAAAGCAGCAGAAGGCTGGGATCTGGTGCGGCTACCGCTATATGCAGACGCAGATGATGACCCGCTCGGGAGAAAGCTAGGTGCAGTCCTCGTCAAAAATTTTGAAAAAAACGTGAGTTTTCTCGACTGACGGCTATTGAGGGGTTAGTTAAGTCTTGGCGCTGAGTGTTTTATCGGCGGTTTGGCTTTGGTTTAGCACTGCACCTCAATGTCGTAGGCGGTGAATTTACGTAGATTAATCACGCCGGTGTCAAAAATTAGATACTGACCCTTAATGCCCATCAAAGTACCTTCAACGACAGGATTTTTATCAAAATTAAAAGAGCTGATTTTTGTGGGATATTCCAGCACTGGATAATTAATTTCCACAACGTCTGCCTCTAACCGTTCCATGCCAAC
>JABIVN010000484.1 GCA_018667205.1 Gammaproteobacteria bacterium
AGAGTAACGCTGAACTGCTATGGCTGGGCCTTTTGTGCCCTGCACTCAGTGCCCAGCGTTTAATACCTGGAGCCTAGAAGCGAGTGCTCGGTGCAGGGGGTCGATCACGATTCTGCTGTTAGAGAGTTTCTGTGGTTCCCGTATCACCGGGTGGTTGATGTCACCACGATTGTAGCAATCTAGAAGCGGCGCGGTGCTATACTCCGCGCGCCACAGATCTAGTGAACATTGCAAAGGAACCTCCCTATGAATCAAGAGAGCACCAAAGCCAGCCCGACGTCTCATACTTACTTTTCGCAGCGCATGAGATTGCACTACCTGGATTGGGGGAATGCTGGTGCGCCGCCATTGTTGTTGGTTCATGGGAACCGGGATCACTGCCATAACTGGGATTGGGTCGCCCAATCACTCAGGAATGATTACCACATCATTGCACCGGACTTCAGGGGCCACGGAGATTCGGCGTGGGTTTATGGCGCGGCATACAGCCACAGTGAGTACGTGTACGACCTTGCGCAATTGATTCATCAACAGGAACTGGCCCCGGTGACGATTATCGCGCACTCGCTGGGTGGCAGCGTGGCGTTGCGGTATGCCGGTATCTATCCTGAGAATATTGATAAAATGATTGTCATTGAAGGTACAGGTGGTCCACCCGCCGAATTAGAGCAGCGCCCGGTTCACGAGCGAATGCGCGAGTGGATTGACCACACCAGAAAGGCCTCGGGTCGGCAACCTAAGCGTTACGACACATTGGAAGATGCCTACACTAGAATGCATGAGGCAAATAGCCATCTTCGTGAAGACCAGGCTCGTCATCTGACTATTCATGGCAGTAACCAAAATGAAGATGGCTCTTACAGCTGGAAATTTGATAACTACACCCACGTCATGAAACCTTTTGGAATCAACCGTGAACAGTCCAGGGAACTTTGGTCACGCATAGATAAGCCTGTGCTGTTGGTGAGCGGGTCGGAGTCCTGGTTTGCACAAGAGGGACGCGAGGATCCACTGCCTTATTTTCAGAACGCGCAACATGTTCAGGTTAACGATGCTGGCCACTGGCTGCATCATGATCAGCTGGAAGAGTTCCTGACGATCACGCGGGCGTTTCTGGCGTCAGCCTAGAAACCAGTCCAGTACTGCGGGGTTTTCTGTTCTTGCATAAGTGTGGGACAGTTCGTCTATGGGCCTGAAAGTGAGGTTTGCGCCTGCGGCTTCAAGCTCAGCCTGCGCCATGTAGGCGGTTTCTATGGGGAACATCCAGTCATGGGTTCCGTGAACCAGATAAATATCCCTGTCTTTGGCGTATTGGATATTGCCGTTCATTGATATCTCTGGGTGTAGCACGCCCGAAAAAGGTGCCAGATGCGTAAACGGGCTTTCTGCCTGTAACCCCGCGAGCAAGGTATAAGTGCCGCCATCGGACATTCCCGTCAGTAGGATATGCTGTCGATCCAGCGCAAAGTCTTTGGCGACAAATTCAACCATGCGTAATAGAAAAGGTAGGTCGAGTTCTTCACCCATCAGTGACCAGGTATCCTGTTGTGAGGTCGGGGAAAGCAACATAAAACCGCGCGTGCGGGCTTCTCTTAACCAGGACCACATAAAGTCACGGCCATGACCTGTTCCACCATGCAGAGCGATGACAAGCGGTGCCGGTTGTGAGTTATCCAGGTATTCCGGTATGTACAAACTGAAACCACCGCGCGTATCTCGTTCGTTTTCGGCGTTCAAGATCCCGATTTTTTCGCCGGGTCGATCAACGTTGAGCTTCTCCAGAAGCCCCTGGTTATCTCGCTGCGACAGTTCTAGAAAGTATTGGCTGATAGGCGTCAGGATGTTGGCTGTTGGGTAAAGCGTCTCCTGAGCACGTGTTTGTGCGCGCATGGCTTTCATCGCCGCTAAGGTATCACCGTTGGAGTTTATGATTCCGTCGCAGGCGCGCAGACTATAAGTCGTGGCTTCATTGAGATGCTTGCCGAACTTTGAGATGTGCTCTGGAAAGGTGAGTGTTTTAAAGGTATCAAATGCCTGCCTTAGGTCAGTAGCAAAAGGGGAGATGAACTCTGCCAACTGGGGGAGACGGGAGGGGTGCATGTTTCGCTGCACCTGCTCGAAGGCTTCCATTGTAGTGAGCAACCGGGGGGCAAGCTCAGTGATACCGGCTAGTAGGTCATCATCGTTCGAAGTCATCGGTTGCCTGTGAAATTTCAATCGTGATGGGCCAGTATACGGTAAGCATAAAAGGCGCTAAAGCCCTGAAGCCCTGAAGCCCTGAAGCCCTGAAGGTAGGTGAGACAAACCACTGTTTAAAAGCATGGTCAGGTACGGCGTTTTCTGATTTTTTGCTGATATTCTTCCAAACTCAAGCGGCCGCGGTATGATCAGGGCCTGGCTTTGAAGGATCCCCAGCCCCATTAACAAAAATTAGTGATGCACTTCAGTTACACTGAACTTGTCGCTGATCGTTGATCGATTTAAGACAAAACTTAATAGACTGGTTAAAAGGAATTGAAGAGTGGTGATTGAGATAACAAAACGTGTCCTTGTGTTTTTTTGGCAATTTCTAAAAGCAACCCAAGTTTTTGTTTTCGGTCTTTTTTCGCTTGTACTGGTCATTGCTCTGGTGGTCGGTGGGCTTGGGGGTAGCGGTATCGATGTACCGGACGGAGGCGCTCTGGTACTGAATCCTGTCGGAGGCCTGGTGGAACAAAAGACGGCGCTTGACCCGCAGATTTTCTTGAGTTCAGGTGACGTGCCTAAGCAAACCCTTGTCAAAGATATTGTGAATGCGCTAGCACAGGCCAAAAACGATGCAAGAATTCAATACTTGGTGCTGGATTTTGACAATATGGGGCCTGGTTATATTTCCAAACTCCAGCGTGTTGCTACTGCTATTGAAGATTTTAAATCGAGTGGTAAAAAGGTTGTCGCCAAAGGTACCCAATACAGTCAATCCGCGTTGTTTCTCGCGGCACACGCTGATGAGGTCTTGATGAACCCGGAGGGCGCGGCGATACCTGAGGGTTATGGTATGTATCGGACCTATTACAAAACGATCCTTGAGAACTACGATGTTTCAGTCAACATTTTTAAAGTGGGTAAATACAAATCAGCCCTGGAGCCCTACTTTCGGGACAATATGTCGGACGAAGATAAGACGGCCCGAATGGGCATTCTTAATAATTGGTGGTCCGCCTATACCAGCGATTTTGAAATGACCCGTGAGCTCCCAATGGGGAGTATCGATCAGTCGCTCGCTGATATAGAGAATGAACTCAAAGCATCTGGTGGGAATCTCGGCGTGCTTGCGCTGGAGAATAAATTTGTTGATCGTTTGATTACCGATGTTGATCTCAGGACTTACCTCAGAGAGTTAACGGGCGAAGACGAAGAATCAGGAGAATATCGCGGGATTGGTTTTGAAGACTACCTTGCAAGCGAACGTAAACCCGACGTTGTAAAAGGCAAGAAAATTGCCGTCATCACGGCGGTTGGCAGCATTGTCGACGGCTATGCTGACGCCGGTACTATTGGCAACCTGTCTCTTAATAAGCTCATTCGTAAAGCGGGCAAGGATGAAGATGTCGTTGCAGTCGTCTTACGGGTCGATTCCGGCGGTGGCTCGAAATCAGCTTCCGAAAGTATTCGCAGCGAACTGGAAGGTGTGCAAGCAACAGGTATTCC
>JABIVN010000485.1 GCA_018667205.1 Gammaproteobacteria bacterium
AGGTTCGAGTCCTCTTTCCGGCACCATACAACCATGATAGATGCTTCTAAGTCCATGAATCCATACGAGTTCTCTCACCGGAACCATGGAGCAGTAGACAAAATTGAAGACATTACGCCCCCCAAAACATACTTATCTCAAAGATGGCATTTACTAGTTCAGTAGGGCCGTACCAGTTGACCTACGCCATCACTATTCACGTCGTCGCGTTATTAAATCTTTAAGAACAAAATCACATAATCACGCCAAGATTTCAGCCAATAATTTGTCAACAAAGTTAGAAGAGTACTGGTTTTCACTCAGGCTAAACGAGATCGAAGTTCCACGAGGAGACCTGCTGGTTGAAGGGTCAATTCATGATTCCTATCTACCTACAATTAACCAAGTACTTGAACAATACCTCGATGTGAAAGGGAAAAGTAAAGACCAAGTGTTCTCAAGGACTGCAAGACATAACATTGGCTATCTAACAAACCATGTTGGAATAAAATCTGTAGATCAAGACTCAACGGCAGATGCAGCGGCTCTGAGAGACCACTTGTTTAAAAAGGGATTGCAGTCCACCAGTCTGCAAAGAATTTTTGGAGCTATTAAAGCTATCTTGAACTTCACGATCCTAGAAAATGGCTATGACTGCAAGAATCCGTTCACTTGCAGGCTTCACGTTTTGGTAGTGTTCGATCAGCTTGCTCCCAGAGCGTTTTGTAAGCTTTACTGGGCAGCAAGTCATCGCGTAATTGCGAATACCGGAAGGCTTGTGGTTTAGCTGCTAACGCCGGGATTACGTGCTTGTAGTCGATCCGGCGCGCCCTGGATTCACCTGGTTTGGGGTAGGTGCGCGGAAGGGTTAAAGCGTCAGCTTGGCCGACGTAGGCTACCAGCCTATCCTGGTACAAGCGAATGGACAGGCGCTCACCGATCAACCTGGAGGGCACCGTATACACTACTGGTTTGATTTCAATCGTTGCCGAACGGGTTACTTTAATCGTCATATCCTGGTAGTCGGGAACACCAATGCCAGGCAGTGGCTGAAGCGCTTGTTGTTCTTCTGCAAAGTGGTTTTTGACGCGCCGATTCAGCTGGTGCACAACCTTGTCGACGAAGGCCTGATACTCAGCTGCGCAACGGAATTTATTGTCGCCGCGTAGCCGAAGCTGTTGTGACAGGCGATGTTTGAAGGAACCGTTCGCGCACTCCACCACGCCATTTTCATGTAACTTACCCAAATTATTTCGGGTGGGTACCATATTCTAGTGCTTGCACAGCGCCCCATAGTCATCGGTCCAGACATTCTGCTTATTGTTTCGGGCGGCACTCAGGCTGTCAGTACGATGCTCCTCGGGGCTGCCACCGGCCAACAGCAAAGCGCGCTGTAAACCTACAGATAACGCGACAAAACTCTCACCACCCTGCACGACGGTGACACTGCGCCAACCACTGAAGGCCAGGCGAAACTGCTGGAACAAGTGTCGAAAGGGTTGGTCATCAATGAGCTCCGGCTCGTCTGGATGACTGAAATCGGAGAAGCCTTGGATGGCAACAACTGCCTGCTGCCGAAACACTGTATCTTTATCCGGGCCCTCTATTGCCCGCCACTGTTTAACGCGGCGCTGCAAAGTACGTAGCACGGATTGGTCATAATGCTCCGGATGGTGATCCAGTAGATATTCGAGTAGCGTTGTGCCGGTCAGCGAGGGCTCAACGCTCAGCAATGGCAGCAACTCCGACTCACAGACCGCGTCCAATGGGTCGTCGCGAGTGCGCCAATTACGACGCGGTTCCGGGCGTGGGCCTCCGGCTTTGTCGATTCGACGGCCGCTTCGAATAGATAAACCAGCCTTTGCAGCGGCAGATTCCTGGGTCGAGCCTGTCTGGCGATGGTGCATAAACAATACCTCTTGTTGTCGGGTGATTTTTTTGCCTGGCACCTTGCTCTCCATCAGGAAAAGAAAGTGCCAATTGTTACACCCAACCCGCCAAGATAATTGTCGTCAAACCGGCCATGCTAATTGTCGCCGAACAAGGGCTTTTCTATCGAAAGTTTGAGTATCGAATCAGATTGGTTGCCTGCGTGTTTGATGAAAGCGTGTAGCGGTATGACGAGTAGTGATTAAACGCTACCAAGTTTTTTGTTGCTTGTGGTGATTGGCTGACCTGGTGATGGACGATTAGCATCCAACTGGTGACCTCTCTGTCAATAATGTTTTCTTAGGTCATACGAAATGACGGCTACGGCAGGCTGCTATTTCAGTTTTATGACCTCCGCTGCCCGTGGAGCGAGAAGCTCTCTAAATTGATGCATCAAAAGGTTTTCTGTCGAAACCTCTCCCATAAATTCCGCGGGCTCATCCTCGAAAGACCTTGAATTAACCCCGCTTATTCAATACTGTATAAGCGTACAGTAGTTAGTTATACAGCGATACAGCGATACAGGTGGGCTCACAGTGAACGTTCTAAAAAAACTGGAAATTCTGGCAGACGCAGCAAAATACGACGCGTCCTGCGCCAGTAGTGGCACGGAAACGCGGAACTCCCTAAAAAACCGTAGTATCGGCTCTACCAGCCCCGGCATGGGTATCTGTCATAGCTACACCCCAGATGGCCGCTGTATTTCGTTGTTAAAAATCCTGCTAACCAATTTTTGTTTATACGAATGCGCCTACTGTGTAAATCGCAGCTCCAGCAATGTCCCGCGAGCCAGATTTTCTATTGATGAGGTTGTTGACCTGACGATGGAGTTTTATAAACGCAACTATATCGAGGGTTTGTTTCTCAGCTCCGGGATTATCAAGAGCGCCGATTACACCATGGAGCAGGTCGTTGCCGTGGCTAGAAAGCTCAGAGTGGAGCATCGATTCGGCGGTTACATCCATCTTAAGACGATACCCGAGGCCGCACCGGAGTTACTGGCCCAGGCGGGGCTTTACGCAGACCGCTTGAGTATCAACGTGGAGCTGCCCTCAGAGCGGTCTTTGAATCGGCTTGCACCCGAGAAGAATGCGCAATCTATCGTGCGTTCGATGGATAATCTAAACAGTGGCATTCAGGAATATAAAGCGTCAAAAAAGACGGCCCGCAAACAAGCGAACAAGAAACTCATTGCTCCTAAATTTTCACCTAGCGGTCAGAGCACGCAGATGATCGTCGGGGCCGATACCTCAAACGATGCCATTATTTTACGCAAGGCGAGCCAGCTCTATAAGTCCTTTAAGATGAAGCGCGTCTATTATTCAGCGTTCAGCCCCATACCCGACGCATCATCAGAGCTGCCATTGACCGCTCCGCCACTGCTCAGGGAGCATCGGCTTTATCAGGCCGATTGGCTACTTCGGTTTTATGGCTACAGCATCGATGAACTGACCGACGTGACCAACAACGAGCACTCACAAGGCATGCTGTCGCTGGATGTCGACCCCAAACTTGCATGGGCGATTAATCACCGTGAATCTTTCCCGGTTGATCTTAACCGCGCTGATCTTGAAAACATACTGCGTGTCCCCGGCATAGGCGTTATTAACGCTCGGCGCCTGGTGGCACAGCGCAAAGTTGCTGCGATACGGTTTAAAGACCTGGGGAAGCTTCGTTTGCCTATAGAAAAGCTGAAGTACTTTGTAACCACCGTGGATCACAAGCCTAAATTCGCACAATTGGAAGCAGCCAGCATGCTGCAGCTATTTACGGCACAAAAAAGCCGGCAGATGAGCCTTTTCGATTAAGAGCAAGATGTATTCCTTTAATGTTGGCAACTTTGATGAATGGCGAGCTGTAGCAAGGGCATTGTTACGGGCTAACATCGCTCCCTCAGAGGTGAGCTGGCAACCTCTTGAGCAGCATGGTTTGTTTGCTGGCAGCTTGATCAGCGATGTGATTGCTCAGGCTCACTCGGCCAGCAGCAATGAGGTGCTGAAGATACCGCACGATTTTTTGACGAGGGCCAAACAAGCCGCCTGTTTTATCGATAACAAAGAACCTGCAAAGAAATGGTCAGTTCTCTACTCGTTATTATGGAGGATTAAAAACGACGGCAAGAAAACCCTGCTGCTGAAGTCGGATAATGAAGTGCGCAGGTTGAATAGCATGTGCAGTGCAGTCAGCCGTGACCAGCATAAAATGAAGGCCTTCGTGCGCTTTAAGCAAGTGATTGGCAACGAACATTACCCGCTGGAGAATGGCTCACCGGAAAATGGCGTTGAGTATTATGTGGCGTGGTTTGAGCCTTCTCACGCGATTATTGAGTCGGTTGCGTCGTTTTTCGTGCGACGTTTTACCGGCATGAATTGGTCAATTTTGACACCACAGGGCTGCGCGCACTGGGACATGGAACAGCTAAGAATGTCGGAGGGCGCGCCAAGGTCCGACATTGGTGTAGATACTTTTGAGGCTTTTTGGAAAGTTTATTACTGCAGTATTTTCAACCCCGCGCGCTTGAAAGAGCAGGCAATGGTGAGCGAAATGCCAAAAAAGTACTGGCAGTATCTGCCCGAAGCAGCCTGCATCCAGAACTTAACGCGAGGCGCCGCCGCATCGACTCAGCAGATGCTGGAGGCACCGGCTACAAGCAGCACTCGTGTCCGCGAAAGATCCCGAGCGGTCACCAATTTCCAAGACCAATTGCGTGCGAAAAACAGAGTAGGGCCAGCATATCTTCAATCTGCCGATGACCAAGACTAACTTGATTGGAGACCAGGGAGGCATAGCTGATCACATATGGTGGGCGTCACAGGATAGGGTAATCCCCCCCCCCTTTTTTAACCAAAGCTAAAAGTAGATGTTAGGCCACCATGGCCAACTTTTGGTTCGGCGTTATTCCGCCAAGACCCATATTGGGCCGTTCGTTGTTGTAGGTCCACAACCAACTGGTTACGTGATTCTGAACGTCTTTAATAGAATCGAACAAGCAATGTGCCAGCCAATCGTATCTTACGGTCCCTTTATAACGCTCAACATAGGCATTTTGTTGCGGATTACCCGGTTGGATAAAGTCTAACCGGATGCCTCTATCTTCAGCCCAGTCGGCAAGCATCTGACTGATGTACTCAGGGCCATTGTCACAGCGAATGGCTCGGGGCTTGCCACGCCACTCTATGGTTTATCTTCCGACCGGTAATGCATCGCCTGATGATTATGGGGGCCATAGAGAAGGCTTGGAAGAATATGCTAGTTCTGTAGTTGCGTTAAATGCTGACACAGGAAAATTAGAATGGAGTTTCCAGACTGTCCATCATGATGTTTGGGATTATGATGTTCCTTCGCAACCAACATTTTATGAATTCCAGCGAGACGGAAAATTAATAAAAGCATTAGCTCAAACAACAAAAACAGGTCTTGTTTTTTTTATTGAACAGAGAAACAGGTGAACCTATTTTTCCGGTCGAAGAAAGAGAAGTTCCTCAAGGTGCTATAGAGGGTGATTATGATTCTAAAACTCAACCAACCCCAACTAAACCAGCTCCTCTCAACCCAACCTATTTTGATCCTGATAAGGCCTTTGGCTTTACTTTCTGGGATCGAGGGTATTGCAAAAAAACTGCCGAAAAATTAAGAAATGAAGGTCTTTTTACACCACCATCTCTTGAGGGAAGTAGTCATTATCCAAGTGGGGTTGGCGGAAATAACTGGGGTGGGCCAGCAATTGACCCCGAGAGAAATATCATGATTGTTAACACCAATAATATGGCAAGTCTTATTGTCATGGTTCCTCGTGAAGACTGTAATAAACCTCTTGCAGAGTTAGCAATTAATAAAACTCAAGAAAGATTTACAAATATGATGGGGCTGTCCTCTGGAAGAGAATCAAAGGCAGGGGTCCGGATGTTAGTCGTGTAGAGTGTCTGATAGGAAATCTGTTGAGTCTGAAACATAAACACGACGCAGAAGAAAGTTAACCTGAAAACCCGGAGTCCCAACAATGATGCGAAGAAGGATCGATGAACTGGTGAGCACCCTTGGGCTAACGGAAATGAACCTTGAATCAGGTCTCTTTCAGGTGGTGAATGTTTCAGAGATTGAACTGGGCGAGCAGGCTGTCAACAACGTGATTTATTTTATGCTTACCCGTGAGATGCCGCAAAGTCATCTGCACTATATGGAATCAGATGACGTGCAGATACTCATTGAAGGCGGGCCGGTGGATTACTATCTGTTTGCCAAAAATGGTTCATGTGAGAAAGTCACCATGGGTTATGAGGTCTCTCTTGGAGAACAGCCCATAGTGATCGCACCGGGAGGGTCTGCAAAAGCGCTGATCCTGCATGATGATGCGTCGCACCTGCTTATTGGTTCTGTCGTTTCACCGGCGTGGTCGCCTTCTACAACCCGCTATGGCGCCGGGCGGGAATTTCTGGACAGGTATGAAAATAAAGCGCCATGGGCCTCGAGGGGTTTTCTGAAGAGTCTGGTCGGTCCAAACTTTGAGTCACTAGAGGGGGGTGAAAAAGCAGCCCCGTTGTTCCTGTTGGATACGGCGGGCGAGATTATTTATCAGGGCATGCAACTCACCGAAGAACAGTTGTTTCACGAGGCGAAGCGGCTGTTGAGAATTGGACAACGCCCAGACATTACTGGTGAATATCCAAGTGAAAAACTGTCTGAACTTAGGCGAAGGCTGGCTGCTTTATAAAGATGAACCTACTCTGTTGCGGAACTGCGCCAAGACGGCTTCTGCTTTTTGGAATATCATAAAAAGGTTATTCCAAATAGTGCGAACTGATGCTTACCTTAAAAATGAAGGTGACATTTATTTTCGGTACGCCGGCACCCGCGAAACCTTCTGACGCTGCCTCTTTTTTTTAAAATTGACTTCTCGTATATTTTAGCAGGAAGATAATAATCTTGATGGCCGCTTTGCGGCCTCAGCCCAGAAAAATGAAGCCGAACAGAAAAAGAGGAACCGTCTTGAAGGAAAGGAAAGGAATGAAATGATGAAATATTTTATTAAAGGGGTCGGGGCGCTTTCGTTGCTTGCCGCGGTCATTGTTGGTGCTGATACTTTGGTGAAATCAAAATTAGCCACAGATGAAAGCGCAACCGACGCAATGATCGTCTACAAAAGTCCAACCTGCGGCTGTTGCTCAGAATGGATTGATCATGTTGAAGACAACGAATTTCATACAGAGGCAAGGGATGTATCAAACTTGCCTCTGATTAAACTAGAAAAAGGAGTCGCTCCAGAGTATCAATCCTGTCATACGGCTGTTCATCACAGCGGACTCGTTTTCGAAGGGCATGTACCTGCTGAAGCGATGACGCGTCTTATTGAAAATCCAATCAATGAGTCAATTGGCCTGGCTGTTCCAGGTATGCCAGTTGGTTCACCAGGAATGGAATATAACAACCGGATTGACCCCTACGAGATAAAGCTCTTGCTCAAAGATGGTTCTTCGAAGACCTATGCCTTTGTTGACCGTAGTGGAATAAATTACCAAGACTAAGTCCTTGCTTACGTCGCCTCAGATGCGCTGCCATTTTTGCAACTGCAGACAAGTCTTTTTTAAAACTGGCTTCTTGTTTGGACCGGTAGGTACACAATAATAATAGCGGGGGCTACACACTGCCCTGGGCCCAATAATTGCCACCAAACGGCACAAAGCCTTCTCCAGAACACTTGTGGGGCGTCTTTGCGGCACCAAACGCCCTCCTGTTAGTAGATATCATAGGAACCGCTAAGGCCATATATTTAGGGGATGTTAATATTGGTTTGTGCCATGTTGAAGAATGCTTAAGAGCTTACAAGACATACGGTTAAACCGACCTGAACATGATACGAGTGCGTCTTGGCGGGACTCATGATGGCAACAAGTCAAACAAGCTAAGTCTAAAGAAGAGTCTTACAAACGTTGCTGACGCAAAGGGGCTTTACCTGCTGTCTTATCCGAATGGCTTAAAGTACTAGCGGGCGGGTGATCGTTTGCTAGGCAAACGAAAAAACCCGGCACTTGGCGTTTATCCCGACATTCCGCTGGCTGCAGCTACGGCGAGCGTGGCGCAGGCTAGTTTAGAGATCCGTGACGGTAGTGACCGCTCATCGCAAAGACTAATAGAAAAAGAAATTCAATCGTGGGCAGCTGATTTCAGGTCGGTTGCTCTGGACTGGTTCGAGAAAATATGACGGGTAAGTTTGTCCGTCACCGTCAGGTGTATATGAACGTGACGTCGGTGTCGAGCTTAAAGGCACTTTAATAGGTAAGCGTTGGACTCAGCGAATCTTGTCCGATTGTGCATGTAAAGCAGCACGGAAGTCGAGATGGGCAATCTC
>JABIVN010000486.1 GCA_018667205.1 Gammaproteobacteria bacterium
CACACGGACATCCCATGGCCTTGAATCGAATGTAGCGTAGCTGCATGTTTAGAATCTATATTCTAAACCGAGATTCGTGAGAGTGAAATCCAACAGTGCCGGATGTTCGTATTGACTCTGGTTGTGTCCGAATCGCTCGTCACTGCGATATTGGTCTACGCTTAGCGAGACTGTCCATGCTGGTAGTTTGTAGATGGCTTTCAGGCCTACGCTCAACGCGCCATAACCAGAGAGTCTGTAGTCGCTGGACTGTGGCTGGTCCCTTGGCAGGCTATAGTCGTCTGCAGCTTCGAAAAAGCTCGCTTCTGCCTGGGAATAGATGCGTATCCGGGGAACGAGTTGGAAACGTACGCCAAGATTCTGATGCCATGATAAATCTATAGTATGTGAGTCAATTCCCCAATCGTCGTCGTAATATCTGTAATCCAGATGCAATGCAGCGTTTCTGTTGTCATAGAAGTGCCGGTAACGCAGGGAGACGGCCCATTGTGTTTTTTCATCTGGGCGCACATCGAGAAGTTTATAAGGATCACTCAGGTAGCCGTCCTTTTTTGTCAGCGAGATGCCTGATTGTAGAACGGCATTTTTATTGAGTACCTGCGTCCATGAGCCAGAAATTGACCTGCTCCTTTGGTTGGCTTCTGGGACTCTGCCATACAGTACAGCGTCAGTAGGTGAAAGTTCATCAGAGGAGTAACTGAAGGCCAGGGCAAAAGTCGATAGCTTATCTTCTCGGTCCCATTCTCCCGAAACCTGGTACGAGGTGGCTTTGTAATCATTTTCCTCTGACTTGGAGACGCCAAGGGTGTAACTGGCCTTGTCGGTGTAACGGGTTGAAGAAATGGCAAGTGAAGTTCTTGATTCGCTAATGGTTGCGCCACTCATTATAAGGTTGGGCTCGCCAGTCGTCCCATAAAGCGTCCCCCATGGTGATGCACCGGACATGGTTTCTCTTGTCGTATCCACCGTTAGGCTCCAATCTGCGCCGATCGGAGTAACAAGCTTGAATTTTCCTACCTCGATGTCATATCGTTCGTTGCTGCCTACAACGACCTTATCGCTTGGAATATCTGCTTCATGATATTGTGATAGTGATACCGATATAGTTGATTCAGCCGGTTGGGTCGCCGCGAATGCTGGAAGTGACATGGCTGCGCCAGTGAGGGCGGCAACAGTGCTGCTTTTATGTTTCATCAATTGCACCCGCAGCCTGCGCCCGCGGCACCATTACCACCACTTGCCGCTTCTTTGCTTTCATAAACCTGTTCCATTAGTGTCGTCTCTAGCGGGTCTGAATCCAGCTGCATTTCCGGGCGCGCAAGGGTTCCACGTTCCCATGGCTGAACCGTTTCACAACCCCCTAGCAATACTAGTATAAGAAACAACAAACGCATCAGGATTCCTCTGCCAGAAGTGTGCTTATGTGGGCTCGGATTTCCTCGATATCACCGTCCCTGAAACCGGTATGGATCATAGTGATTTGGCCGTCTCTATCGATAACAAACGAGGTGGGCATTGCTGGTATATCGTAGAGTTCCGCTACTTTTCCATCGGGGTCATGCAGTACCGGATATTTTGGATCAAATCGCCGCAGGAACCGTGTTGCATCCTCGGTTTTCTCATCAACGCTTATTGCAATAATCTCGAAGTTTTCGGAATCCATCTCGGCGCGGAGTTTTATAAGCTCAGGGAATGAGACCCTGCAGGGAGCGCACCAGGAAGCCCAGAAATCCACATACCTGACTTTTCCGGAAAAGTCCTGAAGTTCCATTGGCGTTTGGTTCGGAATAGACGATAGTTTAAATGCGGGTGCGGGCTCCCCGACCTCTAGGCCGTGGGCTAGCAAGGGAAGTAGGAAAATCAGCAAAAAGCAAGACAGACGGGACATGAGATTCTCTTTATTTTTCATGGGTTCCTAATTCAATCTAAAATGTTCATTCGGATTGCGCTGCTTTCGTAATAACTTCAACATTGACTAGGAGCAATTAAATTGCTGAGCAAATTATAGAGTAGTTAACCAGCAATTGCCCAGCATTGTCGGAGTTTCACCGGCGAAGATTATTGGGACGCAACCGTGTGTTGATTGATGGTGGATTCGCCTCTTGTCCTGTAGACCCTTTTGGGCGTCGGGTAGTATTTTTCTTCCAGGGGGCTTCCGCAACAGGGTTTTGTTTGGCCTTTGATCCCCGGCAAAAAAAAATGCGGCGGGTTCGGGTAGGCTAAAATTGACTTTTAAAAATCACATCGCGAGTCGAAAACCAAGGTTTCTCAGGCGTATCGAGGGCAAATAATCGTAACGGATTGCTGATCGAGTATGATGTCCTCGGTAATTAAATGCGCCACCGCGTAAAACACGTCTGGGGCAGTCTTTGAAAAAAAATGCCGAACCATCGGTAGGCGCATCATTATAGTGCCTAATCCAGCAATCCTGAGTCCATTCCCAGACATTTCCGTACATGTCATGCAACCCCCAATCGTTGGGAGGAAATGATCCTACTTCGAGCGTCATTTTTCGGTCTATGCCTTTTTCGCAGCCTTGCAGGGGAAGGTCGCCGTCATAGTTTGCCATTTCAGTACTAAGACAGGACCCAGTGTAGACAGGTGTTGTGGTGCCTGCACGTACTGCATATTCCCACTCGGATTCTGTAGGTAAACGATATTTTTTGCCTGTTTCTCTGTTAATCCACG
>JABIVN010000487.1 GCA_018667205.1 Gammaproteobacteria bacterium
AGCATTTAAGACAACATAAAAAGTATAGGAAACAACAGCTTACAAAATTGGCGGAGAGGGAGGGATTCGAACCCTCGGTACGTTTGACCGTACACACGCTTTCCAAGCGTGCTCCTTAAGCCACTCGGACACCTCTCCATTTGACACTCATATAGCAGCGCTCTCGCGAGTATAAGATCTCTCCGCATCGCCTTCGACCCTGCTCTACATGACGCAGGCCTGACCTCAAGTCTCCAAACGATATGAAGCGCGACGAAATCACACCTGCGAGACGCCGCGGACAATATCCTAGTTGTGGAAATAATACAATTAATCAGTGACTTAGAACTTGTGAAACCCGGTTCTTGATGTCTTCACACTAAACACTGCATCACGCGCGCAAAGCTTTTATGTCGCTCTTTCAGATTTTCTTTGTGGTACGCCTTATCAAAATTATGTTTACTTAGTAAACACTTTCGTGTAGTTTCAAATTGATGTTAGCCTTGCTTACATAATATTAAGTGACAATCACCTAATCTTCGCGTTTTTACGGTAACGGAACAGACTACCCGATATGAGAACCACCTATCTTACGGCATCCGTTATTGCCGCACTGGTCGTACTGTGGTTGGCGACAGGCCAACTCGGCGAACCACCAACACCGCCAGCATCAAGCATTACCGAATCAAACCGGCGCGTCGCCGCGTTAAAGGAAGAGCGACCACCCACCAGGGTCAGAGTAGCGACTATCCACGCCACCGAACAATCACGCGTGCTCACTATTCGCGGACGCACCCAGAACAAACGCTCAGTTGTTGTTCAATCGCAGATAAACGGGCTTGTGGTTAATCGCCCAGTAGAACGCGGTGATCGCGTCACTAAAGGCGACCTTCTTTGCCAGATATCTATTGAAGACAGGCGCGCAAGGCTCATAGAGGCGCAAGCCAGTGCCGAGCAGACAAAAATCGAATACGAGGGCGCCCTGAAACTCTCGAAACAAGGCCTGCAATCCGATACGGCTATTGCCCAGTCAAAAGCCAAGCTCGCAGGGTCCCAGGCCAGACTAAAAGAAAGCATGCTTGAGTTGGCAAGGCTAAAGATCATCGCCCCCTTCGATGGCATTATAGAGAAGGCCCAGATGGAAGTTGGCCAGTATGTAACGCCGGGTTCTCCCTGCGTCACGCTGGTAGACCTAGACCCCATGCTGCTTATCGGTCAGGTGGCTGAAAACGAGCTGCTTTTCATCAAACCCGGACAAATAGCCACGGCGACGTTACCGACAGGTGTCCAGGTATTCGGCGAGGTCACCTTCATCGCCAAGACAGCGGAGAAAGGTACACGGACCTATTCGATTGAAGCACATATTGATAACAGCGACTTTGCAATCCCCAGCGGCGTGACCGCACAGATTGAGATACCCGTTGAATCCCTGCGGGCGCAAAAAATATCGCCGGCGTTACTAGTACTCAGTGATGCAGGTCAAATGGGTGTTAGAGCGATCAACGCACAAGATATCGTCGTGTTTCACGCCGTCCGCATCATCAAGGATGATGTTGACGGCGTCTGGGTCACCGGTCTTCCCGATGTTGCAAGAGTCGTTGTCGTTGGACAGCAATTGGTGGTCGCCGGGGAAGCAGTCGCACCCACCCATCAGGCTCTTAACACGAGTTCGTTGCTATGAATGCCTTGGTCGATGCCGCTGTAAACCGCACGCGAACCACCCTTTTGCTCATGTTGATGGTGATTGTCGCCGGTATCTTTTCATTACAGGCTATCTCGATCGAAGGCGACCCCTACATTCAGGTACCCTTCTTTGAGGTTCAAATTTTCAACGAGGGTATCTCACCAGAAGATGCTGAACGACTTCTGGTCATGCCAATGGAAACCGAGCTCCGTAGCGTGGAAGGCGTGGAAGAAATCACCTCCTACGCGACCGAAAACTTCGGCATGCTGTTCGTCGAATTTGACGCTGACTATGATGTTAACGAGGCCTCAATTGACATCAGAGAGGCTGTGGACAGGGCCAAAGCAGAACTTCCGAGGTCTACGGAAGAACCAGTGATCCGAGAGCAATCAACCTCAGACTACCCCATTCTGCAAATCAACCTTGTCGGCGATGATGTTCCAGAGCGGACCCTTTACAGTCTTGCCCTGGACCTCCGCAACGAAATCGAAAGTATCCCAGAGGTCATGGATGCTGAACTGCAGGGGCATCGGGAAGAAGTCCTTGAAATCATCATCGACCCAATCGCGTTGGAATCCTACGAGATTTCAGGTGAAGAATTAATCTCTACCCTGGCGCGCAACAATCGTTTGGTACCCGCCGGGAGCATCGATACCGGCGAAGGTAGGTTCTCTGTCAAGGTTCCCAGCGTTATAGAAGAAGCCAACGATATTTTCGACCTGCCGCTGAAAACCAGCGCTGATGCAGTGATTACCGTTAAAGACATTGCCACTATTAAACGGGGTTTCAAAGACCGGTCCAGCTACGCCCGGGTTAACGGCCAACGCACGATCTCTATCAATGTGATCAAGCGTGGCGATGCTAACATCATCAAGACAGTGGCCAAGGCAAAAGCCATCGTTGAAAAAACCAGAGCCAACCTGCCCGGCAAAGTTCAGGTGTTCTATACCCAGGACAAGGCCCCTTTCGCAGAGACACAGGTAAGAGAACTGCAGGGCAACATACTCACA
>JABIVN010000488.1 GCA_018667205.1 Gammaproteobacteria bacterium
GGCATTGGCACTGGGTGCAGACGCTACCTTGATTGGCCGGGCCTATCAGTACGGACTTGGCGCGAATGGCGAAGCAGGCGTGACCCGCTGCCTGGAGTTGCTTGCGAACGAACTTGATCTCACCATGGCCTTTTGCGGCCTGAAGGATATCAACGCTGTCTCTGAAAAAGTACTACTCTAATATTTTCAACATCTTACGAGGTTTATCTAGAAAAATGTTGCGCAAAAAGTTGGAAGAGATTCTTATTGTGACCACCGGCGGAACTATCGACAAAGTCTATTTCGATCAAAAAAGTGACTATCAGGTAGGCCAGACAATTATTGGTGGGTTGCTCCGTGAAGCAAAGGTCACGCACCCGTACCGTATCGTTGAAGTACGACAAAAAGATAGCCTGGACCTTGATGATACAGACCGTAGAGCCATACACACAGCGATTTCAGGAGACCTATCCACCCTTGTTATTGTGACTCATGGTACAGATACCATGACCGAAACCGCGAGTTACCTATCTGATATAAAGGGCAAAACTATCGTCATGACTGGATCGCTGGCACCCGCAAGGTTTGCGATCACAGATGCTATGTTTAACGTAGGAATGGCAATCGCCGCCGTGCAGACTATGCAACACGGTGTCTATATCACCATGAATGGAACAGTTTTCCCGGCTAAGTCAGTCGTAAAAAATACCGAGATGAACCGATTTGAAAGCAGGTCGTGAGCGAAGACCCAAGTACCCTTTTCGCTAAATCGGGAGTCGCAGGGAGGTGACCGGCAAACTGGTTGATAAAGATGGTCTTCTCGCTGCCAGGCCGTAACCCTGGTCTTCTGAAAGCGCCAAAACAAGGTATCCAAAGAGCTTTGGTGGGCATGAGGATTCTGCAACTCATTATTATTGTTATTGTTACGCAAGGATCGGCCCAGTTCTTCAAATCCCGTGCTAAACTCGCGCGCCATGCCAATAGCCACCCTAACAAACCTGTCCCTAGCCTTCGGTACTGACCAGATACTGAACAAAATTGAACTGTCGATAGAAAGTGGAGAACGGATTGCATTCACCGGCAGAAATGGCGCTGGCAAATCAACCCTGCTAGGTATCATCAGTGGAGCAGTAAACGAGGATGACGGTAACCTTTGGCGGGCAGGCCACCTTAAGTTCGTCACCCTGAGCCAAAATTTGCCCGAACGCACTGACATGACCGTCTTTGATTCGGTATCAGGCGTGTTTGATAAACTGGGCAAGCAATTAGCCGAGTATCATCACCTAACTGAGCATATGACTGGCAGTGAGCTGGAAACAAATCGCTTATCACAACTCCAAAGCGCACTTGACCACGGCGATGGCTGGAATATCAGCCATCGTATTGAGGCGACGCTACATCGGCTAAAACTTGACCCAGCGGCACCTTTATCTAGCCTGTCGGGTGGCTGGTTAAAAAGAGTTGCGATTGCGCAATCACTGGTGCTGGAGCCCGATGTCTGGATTCTGGACGAGCCGACGAACCACCTGGACCTTGAAGGGATCCAGTGGCTGGAATCACTAATACTGGACTTTCAGGGTACCATTTTGTTCGTTAGTCACGATCGCCAATTGATGCAGTCAGTTGCCACAGCGATTGTTGAAATAGACCGGGGTAGCGTCACCCGATATAACTGCGACTACACAACGTTCATTGAACGACGCGAGAAAGCACGAGAAACAGAATCCGAGCACAACAAACAATTCGACGACAAGCTGAAAATAGAAGAAACCTGGATTCGCCAGGGTATTAAAGCCAGACGTACCAGAAACGAAGGTCGTGTGCGGGCACTAGAGGCGTTAAGAGAAGAACGCGGCAAGCGCATATCTACCAAAGATCTAAAACTGCAGGTTGATAGCGGCACCAGTTCCGGCAAAATCGTTAAAGAGGCCATAGGCATTGGAAAATCGCTCGATAGCAAACTGATCATAAAAGACCTGGATCTGATCATACAGCGAGGCGACCGAATAGGCATACTTGGCCCAAATGGTTGCGGCAAATCGACCTTGCTGAAAATCCTGCTGGAGGAATTATTACCAGATACGGGTGAGCTAAAAACCGGCAGCAAGCTACTGGTCGCCTATTTTGATCAGATTCGTGAACAACTCGACCAGGAGAGAAGCGTCCACGATTATATCGCCGAGGGCAGAGACTTCATTACCGTCAATGGTAAAGATACCCATGTCGTTTCTTACCTTCAGAATTTTCTATTTAACCCGGATCAGGCGCGCGCCCCTATCCGCACCTTGTCTGGCGGGGAACAGAACCGTCTGTTGCTGGCCAAGTTATTTGCCCTGCCAACTAACTTCCTTGTGCTGGATGAGCCCACTAACGACCTGGACATTGAAACCCTTGAACTACTGGAAGAACTGCTCGTTGAGTACACCGGCACTGTGCTTTTGGTGAGCCATGACCGAACCTTTATGGACAATGTTGTTTCTAGTCTTCTGGTGTTTGAAGGTGAAGGGAAGGTCCAGGAACACGTTGGCGGTTATTCGGACTGGGTAAAGGGTTCTAACCCCAAACCAAACAGTAACCGCGGTAGTAATAAAGCTACAACACAGATGGGCAATCATCAGGACCGAAAAAAGCAAAAAGCGACCGACCAGAAACGACTTCGGGAACTGGACAAACTCACCACTGGGATAGAAAAGTCCGAGTTGGAGTTAGCACGGGTGAATCAAAAGATGGGAGAATCCAACTTCTTTGACCAGTCACTAGAGCAACAAACAGCGACTTACGACAAAGCTGCAGAACTTGAAACCCGCATTATGGCCTTGATGGAGCAGTGGGAAGCGCTTGAAGCGAATTAAACAGTGTGTCTGGAAATCGACTGACCCTGAATAACTGGTGTAGGATGACTGCTCAACCATAAACTGGAGCAGTCATGTCAGGCACAGATCACGAACAAGTATCGATCTATCCCTTCTCTGATGAAAAGCGAGAGGAACTCCTAACCAAGGCGCGAGAGTGTGTATTTAACTGGACAACCAGAGACGGCTGGGCGGTAGGCGTAATCCATGCATTCGTCTGGCGCGATGGCCGGGGGTGGATTACCTGCGGTGTTCATCGCCACCGGGTGTCTGCCATCCGACGCGACCCCCGCTGTTCATTGGTTGTCAGCGGCATCGCGGCGCCAGACGGCCCCAATGGCGCCATCACGATCAAAGGTCGCGCAATCATCCACGACGATGAAGAAACTAAAACCTGGTTCTACCCCGCCCTTGCCCGCGGGCCCTATGGCTCTGCTGGCGCGAACGGCACGCTAACACCCGAACAGGAAGCTGGTGCTGCAGCATTTGAGGAAAGACTCGATTCCCCGCTTAGGGTGATCATCGAAATCGTACCAGAGAAATGGATTACCCTGGACAGCGACAAAATGGCGGCAGATACCATGGGGCAACTAAACGATGATGAACGTGGCCCAGCGCTGGAAGCAGACTCAAAACGAATGCCAGACGAATTAAAAAAACGCGGCATCGAATAGCGCCACCTTACCGGCATCGATAAAGTCGTTATTGGTCCACCGATCAACGCTCTTTTTTTGATACTA
>JABIVN010000050.1 GCA_018667205.1 Gammaproteobacteria bacterium
ATCCTCATGGCAGGCGACAGTCTGCAAAGGTTGCTTAATGCTGTTTCCACCCTGGCGTTAAATGCGGTGCGCCATGTATTCAACGAACCGGGTCTTACCGCAGCCGGTTGGCCCTTTAAGCAGCACAGGAAGTCGCTGAGCGTAGGCCGCCATGAACACTTCAACTTCATCTGCAAGCGGCAGGTAGTAAGGTTCATCGTGTAATTCGTATCCGCTCGCTAATTCTGTACTCAAGTCAATCTCCAACTAATCTCATGTCTATTGTTAATACCGTCCGTTATTCCCCGGTCCAGTTGGGCTTACGCTTCTCCAAAAACGCATTCACCCCCTCTGCAAAATCTTTCTGTCGACTCATAGCGTCGATCAATCTCTCGCTGTCCTTTACCGACGCGGCCACATCCCTATGGAGATCCTTGTAAATCTGCCATCGGGTTTCTCTTAGCGACCCTGGCGACACCGTTTCAATCATCTGCCGAACGTATGCATAGGTCTCTTTCAAAAGAAGGTCAGGCTCAACTAACCTGTTAACCAACCCTAACGCGAACGCTTCATCAGACGTGAAAATTCGACTGGTTAGCAACAGGTCATTCGCTCGCGGCAATCCGATCAGCCGAGGGAGCAACCAGGACAAGCCATATTCCGCCGGAAAATTAAGTTTGCCATGGGCGGTCGTAAACTTGACGCCGGGCACCGCAAACCGAATGTCCGCAAAGCAAGCCAAAACCAAACCGACGCCGGCTGCCGGGCCGTTGATGGCGGCGACCACAGGCTTTGACAGCCCAAAATGATACGCAAAAGACGCGTCAAAATCTGTGCTGACCCCTTTACCAGGTTCCGCCAGAGCATCGGGCGTACCCGCGTCGTAACCACCTTTCTCAATATGGCCTTCAAGGGCTTTGGTATCGGCGCCCACACAAAAACCTTTACCCTCACCTGTGACGACAATCGCACGGACATCAGCAGCCTTGTCAGCCCGAGCAAGAACGTCACGGTATTCGGTATGCATTCGGCCAGTCCAAGCATTCATGCGATGTGGGCGGTTCAGCGTGATCGTCGCGATCTTGTCCAGCACGTCGTACCGGAGTGTTTTTAAGTCCATCTATTATCCCAACGTTTAATCAACAAAAGCAGTTATTAGAAATTCTCTCACGATCTTGGTGATCTGGTCATGACACCTAACAAAAAAATGGTCTGTATCCGGGATCTGCTCTACCCAAGTGTTCCCATCAACAAACCAGTCTTTAGCCGAGTCAGTGTTCACGAATTGGTCATTTTCCGCGAGGATCACCAGGCTTGGCAAGGTCGGCGGATGCTCCTGACCAAAAAAACCCAAAGCCGGCGCGACAAGAATCATACATTCCGGGGCCAGTATGTTCTGAGCGGACAAAGCTACTGCACCACCAAATGAGTATCCCACCAGGATGATCCGTTCACCAACCGACCCTTCACGCACCCAGTTCGTTGCTGCGGCCACGTCGTCGATTTCACCCAGGCCGTCGCCGTACCTTCCCGCAGAACCACCGACGCCTCGAAAATTAAATCGCAGGCTGCTGATCCCGGAACTAAGCAGCGCTGATTCGAGTGCATCGAGTACCCGGTCATTCATCGTCCCACCAAATTGAGGATGTGGATGACAAAGCACCGCAGTCACGCCGGTGGCGGCGCCGGCTTCTGAATACCGGGCCTCAAGGGGACCGGCTGTGCCCGCTATAACAAATTCCATCAAAGGTTATCTCACTTGGCAGGTAATCCGAAAAACCATAATCTAACACACGCTTAAAACACTTGAGGTGACAGTTCTTTCAGCTTTGGTTAGAGTCGCTCTTAACCCAGACTTACAGGCACCCCGTGCGCGCAGCTAGCTTCCTATTTTTCATCATTCCGTTGGTTGAAATGATCATCCTCATCCAGGTGGGCGGCATGATTGGTCCGTTGCCTACAGTCGGCCTAGTGGTGCTGACCGCAATCTGCGGTGTATCGCTGCTGCGGTCAGAAGGAATGGCAACCCTGAGCAGGGTTCAGGAGAAGTTACAAAGAGGCGAAATCCCTGAGTCAGAGTTGCTCGAAGGGATCATGTTAATTGTTGGCGGAGCGCTTTTGCTGACACCCGGCTTCGCGACCGACATCTTTGGCTTTGTTTGCCTGATTCCCGTTTTAAGGGGACCGCTGGCAGCCAGAATTATTCGTTCAACCAGCTTCGGGAAATTTCAAATGCACAGCCAGTTTCAGCGTGGTGGTTTCCGAAATAAGGATGGGCAATCAGGACAAACAATCGACGGAGAGTTTGTCTCCGAGCCTATTGATGACGTCCCCGCCGCCAAGGCTAATTTAGAGAACCCAAATAAACCTCAATGAATCCAGAAGAAAACACCAATTACGTCGATCAATTTTGGGATGATGTCATTCTTCCCAGCCTGACTGAATACGTCCGAATACCTAACAAGTCACCGCTGTTCGACCCGTCATGGGAAGCCAATGGTTACATGCATGATGCTGTTAATCATATGGTCTCGTGGGTAAAGGCCCAGGAGGTTCCCGGACTTGAAGTGCAGGTTCACCAATTGCCAGGACTAACGCCCACCATCCTCATGACCCTGGAAGGTGATACTGACCAAAATGTCTTGATTTATGGACACCTGGACAAGCAACCGGAATTTGATGGGTGGGCGGATGGACTGGCACCGTGGGACCCGGTTATCCGCGATGAAAAACTCTACGGCAGGGGTGGCGCTGACGATGGATATGCGATTTATTCTGCAGTTGCCGCTATTAAGTCACTGCTCGACCAGAAACTACCTCGACCGCGGATCAACGTCATTATTGAGGCGTCCGAAGAAAGCGGTAGCCCGGACCTTGCCCACTATATGGAAAATCTTGGCGAAATCATTGGTGACCCGAATCTTGTGATCGCCCTTGATTCAACCTGTGGCAACTATGATCAGCTCTGGTTAACCACCTCGCTGAGAGGGATGCTGGTCGCAGATCTTACCGTTCGCGTATTAACACAGGGCGTACATTCGGGTGCGGCGGGGGGGATTGTTCCTTCCAGTTTTCGACTGCTCCGACAGATAATATCGAGACTTGAAGATGAGGACACAGGCTTTATCAAGCCTTCCTTCTTGAACGAACAAATTCCGGACATTCGCCGGCAGGAAGCGATCGCAGCAGGAAAGGTTCTCGCTGATTCATTTGCCGAAATGTATCCATTTGCTGGACATGGCGGTCCGGTCTCTGATGATCCCACCGAACTGGTGCTCAGTAATACGTGGGCACCTAGCCTGGCCATTACCGGACTTGGCGGAGCGCCTTCCCCGGAAGCGGCTGGTAATGTGCTGCGCCCAGAAACCACCGCGCGATTGGCCCTAAGAATTCCTCCGACAACTGATGCCGTGAAGGCCGCGGTTGCACTAAAGGCACTTCTAGTTGACGCTGCCCCAAACAACGCCGATGTGAGTGCCTCCTTTCACACACCAAATGCCGGTTGGCATGCACCCGCAACCACGCCTACGCTAATGAATAGCCTAATGGCGGCTTCAATGGATTACTTCGGCGCACCAGCTGTTGCAATGGGCTGCGGTGGGAGCATCCCGTTTATGGAGTTTCTCGCCAGCCGGAGCCCAAATGCACAATTCGTGGTCACGGGCATACTGGGTCCACATTCCAATGCTCACGGCCCTAATGAATTTTTGCACATACCGGCAGCGAAAAAATTGACCGCCTGTGTCGGAAAAATTATTGCAGACTGGCGTGCTTAGCGTCACCAGACGCGTTTATTTAGCCGCTTTTGTGCTCAGATGTTTCATTCAGGCACGTTGACTGTCTGTGTCTAAAGTCCCAGTACCTGCTGAGCAATAATGTTATGTTGAATCTCGCTTGTACCACCCGCAATCGTGTAACCACGATGGTGAAACAAGCCACTCGCCACCATGTCAGCAATCTCGGCGCCCGCAGGACCACCTTCGCGCAGCGTTGAATCCTGCGGTAACCCAAGATACCCAACTATCTCATAGAGCATTCTATCCATGTCCTGCACAAGTTGGCTGCCCTTGAGCTTTAGCATGGAGGGCTCTGCGCCGATGTCAAAACCCTTATCGAACTTTGTGAGTAACCGTAGCGCTGTTGTATCCAGCGCTTCCAGCCGTATCACCAACGCGGCTACACGTTCCTTGAACGCCCCCGCGTGAGGATTTTCGTTTAGAGCACTCATAATATTCGACAACATTCGTCGGTTCTCTGCCACCCTGGAGACCAGCAAACGCTCATTGCCAAGCAAGTTTTTTGCGACGCTCCACCCCCTGTTCTCTTCACCCAGCTTGTTCAATCTGGGCACGCGAACCTGGTCAAAGAACACCTGATTCCAGAGTCGCTTGCCGTTAAACGCCAGCAAGGGCTTAACCGTAATGCCAGGGTCATTCATGCCCGTCAGCAGGAAGGTAATGCCCAACTGCGGCTTAGCCTGGGTATCGGTACGTACCAACATAAAGATATGATCGGCACGTTCTGCCGCGCTGGTCCAAATTTTGGAACCCGTGACAACATAATCATCACCGTCAATTACAGCCCTGGTGCTTACCGACGCGAGGTCTGAACCGGCCTGCGGCTCGGAGTATCCCTGACACCAGGAGATATCGGCGTTCAAAATTTTTGGCAGGTAATATTGCTGCTGCGCCTGCGTGCCATATTTAATAATCGCCGGTCCCACCATGGAAAAGCCAAACCCCTGAACTTCAGGTGCATGGTGCATTTTCATCTCGATATCGAACAAGTGCCTGCGCACCATCGTCCATCCGGACCCACCAACCTCTACAGGCCAATTTGGTGCTGCCCAACCCCTGGCATTGAGGACCCGGGTCCAGCTGTCTTGCTCTTCCTTGGAAATGGGATAACCCAGCTCCACCTTCCTGCTAAGCTGTGGGTCTAGGTTTTCTGACAGAAAAACCCTGACATCTCTCTGAAATAGCCGGTCTTCCTCGCTCACTTGCAGTTGCATAGCCCGATCCTTCCTTCATGCCAAGGGATGCAGCATTGCACACTTAAAGGCATACAGGAACGGTCTAACAGACAATCAAACTCGACTCTGGGTGCAGATAACGATAGCATCACCTTTTTTAGTCGCGCGGTTCGAAACATGCCTAACCGGAACACGAAGCCAGCTCTTCTGCTGCTTGCCATTCTTCTTTTAAGCGCCTGCGGTTCTGACTCAGGTTTTAATGAAGACACAGATTTTATTGCTAAAGATGGCTTCGTCCAGTTCGTCAACATGATGCCCGATAGCCCCTCTGTCATCATGCTGCATGGGCTTGACAGAACATCGGTCGGCTTTCCGTTGGCTCAATCAGTTGGCCAAGTCCCGGTGGATAAGTATGACTGGCGGATTGCGTACCTTGACTCCAACGACGACGAAGTGACTGTCGCTGAGGGCGAAGACCAATCAGTTCTCGAAAATGGGCTATCGACTTTTCTTTGGATGGGAAGCATGACCCAACCTAATATCCAAATCGTAGACGCGCCCTTTATTCTTCCCGCCGACCGCACAGAAGGTCTCGCAGATATATGGTTTGCGTCTAACCTGACTAATCACCCTATGGTAGACATATACCTCACGGACCTAGGCGCAGCGCTCGCTGGCGCAACGCCTACTGCTACTGTCACATCAGGCAGCTTTACTAACAGGTTTTCCGTAGATGCTGGGCCCAACCAGCAACTACGCATCACGGTCGCGGGATCGAACGCCTTGTTATTCGATAGCGGACCCCTGGAAATTCTAGACAGAACGGAAGACTTGTACGCATTAGTTGATGACTTCGGACCGAATGGCGAAAACCACGCCAATGTCGTCCGTACCGTCGGTGCTGAGGGGTCTACGATCCTAGACGTATCCCAGTCAGCTTCCGTCCGGATCGGGAATTACTCAGAACAAACGCCGGTAACGGCAACGCTGGGCGCTAACATATACCCCAACATCATCAAACAGACACGCAGCAGTTCGCAGACAACCGGCAACAGCAGCGCCGAATTTAAAGTGACCGATGCTAATGGCACGATTTTGGAAGAAAGCGCAGGTCCTGTCACTATAAGGAGAGGTGCACTCCAGTCGATTTACACGTTCGAGAACAACACAACTAATGCCACATCCGTCACCCGTTCGCTTGTTGTTGCTGATTCATTTCGTCTTGTTCGTGACCGAGCACTGATTAAATTCATTAACGGTAGCAACGATGCTGTTGACTTCTATATCCTTCGTTCAGGCCAGGACCTTGATGAAGTAGCGCCTTTACTAAACGATATTGGTTTCGCGGGATCGCCAAACAACGAATCCATAGCCAATAACGTTGAATACGTTGTTCGAAACTCAGGCAATACAGAAACACTCGCCAGTGCAAGCAACACCCAACAAGAAGGGGTTGGCTACACGCTGATTTTCGACACTCAGGGCGTTCTGCACGTTTTAGCAGACTAGAAAAAGTCAAAACACGATGGTGACGGCTGTGGGAAAACACCAACACGCTTTCGGCCATGCACAAGATCCCTTCGATGCTTGACAAGCATCTGGGACGGCGACGTTTCTGTTTGGTCTAGGCTTTTATTTCTGAACTTTTTTTCTGAACCTTTTTTTCTGAACTTTTTTTTATGAACCACCTTTTCTGCAGGTGGGACGTTAGAAAAACTAGATAACTTTCTCGTCTTCTAGCCGTTTAACGAGGTCATTTAAGACCCCTTTAACAGAAGAACCCGCGAGGGACTCACTTAGAATATTCATGATTTCCTTGTTCATCGAAGTGTTATTGGATTCAGCACTCCTTTTAACTTCTAGATGAATCGTTGGCGGAAGTCGTAATACAAATTTTACCTGTTCGAGTTGTGACACTTAGGTTCCTTTAGACCGAGAAGACTTCGCTACTATAGGCTGATAATTCGTAAATAACTGCTTACAAAAGTCACGCAATTGTAAGTTTACCTTGATCCCTGAATGCTATGATAAGGCCGTTTTGACCTTCAATAACGCCATCGACACCACCCTCAACCGCAAACGCGTACTTTATCTTGCGTGGCCCATCATACTATCTAATATTTCAGCGCCGCTATTGGGACTCGTAGATACCGCCGTCATCGGAAACCTGAACAACCCAGCCCTAATCGGGGCTATTGCTATAGGCGCGATGATTTTCAGTTTTATCTACTGGGGGTTTGGGTTCCTGCGAATGGCTACCACCGGCCTTATCGCTCAGTCCCGCGGCGCAGAAGACTATGATGGCGCCAAAGCCGCCTTCTATAGAGCCCTGATTATCGCTGTTAGCATCGGATCAATTCTATTGCTTCTCCAAAATGTCCTTGCCGGATTCGCCTTTTCAGTCATTGAAGGTAGCCCTGCTGTTGAGGAAGCCGCGGTCACCTATTTCAACATTAGAATATGGTCAGCCCCACTTAGCCTTATACACCTCGTGTTAATGGGATATTTGCTGGCACACCAAAGGTCCACCACCATCCTATGGATACAGCTATTACTCAACGGGACCAACATTGTGCTAGATTTCGTGTTCGTCGCTGGCTTTGGCTGGGGTGTCGCCGGCATTGCGGCGGCGACTGTTATCGCAGAAATTGTCACGACTTGCGTTGGTGTTTACATCGTCTTTCGGCATATGCGGTGCAGCTACATGACTATAGCCGTCCCAATGAGCATTCTGAAAGATATCCAGGCAGTACTCAAAACGCTTAGGATTAACCGAGACATAATGATCAGGACTTTGTCCCTGATATTCGCGTTCGCTTGGTTTACCAACGAGGGAGCCAAATCCGGCGATATTATGCTGGCAACCAACGCAATCCTCATGCAATTTGTGGCTTTTTCTGCTTTTTTTCTGGATGGTTACGCGCTTGCTGCAGAAAGTCTTGTCGGCACCGCTGTTGGTGCAAAAAACCGGAGCGGTTTAGACCGAACCTTACGTTACATCAACGAACTGGGACTAGTGACAGCCATTATCCTTTCAGCGATTTTTTTCTTGGCAGGACCAGCCATGATTGACCTACTCACCAACGTCGATGAAGTAAGAAATACAACCAGAACCTACCTACTCTGGGTCGTTGCTGCACCGGTCATTTCACTTTGGTGCTATTTGTTGGATGGCGTCTTCATCGGCGCGACTTGTACTCGTGAGATGCGCAATGCGATGGTGTTCTCATTAATGGCATACCTCGCCGCCTGGTACTTACTAGCACCTGTTTTTCTAAATCATGGTCTGTGGCTGTCACTGCATGTGTATTTTGTCGTTCGTGCGCTGACGCTTTGGTATTACCTGCCCAATGTCCGGGCACGATGTACTTAATTGCTTTTCACATGCCAGTCACCGTAAACTTTGCCGTTCGAACACTACGGATTCAACGATGAAAATCTCTACCTTAATGAGTTACGCGCAAGGCTACGTCGGCGCGACAAAAGAAATTGTGGAAATGGAAAAAGCAGGTCTGGATGTCGTCTGGGTCCCAGAGGCTTATTCCTTCGATGGTGTCTCTGCGATGGGCTATATCGCGGCTAAAACTGAGAGAGTTACCATTGCGTCTGGGATCCTCAATGTTTACAGCAGGACACCTGCCCTAATGGCCATGACTGCCGCAGGCATCGACGCACTGTCCGAAGGACGCTGCATGCTGGGGTTAGGTGCCTCCGGGCCCCAAGTGATTGAAGGTTTTCACGGCGTACCCTACGACGCGCCTATGACTAGGCTTCGAGAAACGATTGAGATCTGCCGCAATGTGTGGCGACGGGAAGATAAACTCGAGTATCAAGGGAAGAAATACCAAATCCCACTCGCACCGGGTCAAGGTACAGGACTGGGTAAACCGCTTAAGATAATTAACCACCCATATCGCGAAGAGATTCCTATCGCTCTGGCAACCCTCGGAGAGAAAAGTGTTGAGATGACCGCTGAGCTTGCTGATGCCTGGCTACCGGCTTTTTACATGGCGGAAGGCGCAGACGCGGTCTGGGGCGAGGCATTGAGGAAAGGCAACGCAAAACGCGATCCAGGAAGACCTCCTCTGGATATTTATGCGGGCGGCGCAGTCGCGATCGGGGATGGTCTTGAATCCTACCGAGACATGTCACGACCGGGCATAGCGCTGTATGTTGGCGGAATGGGCGCAAAAGAGAAAAACTTTTATAATCAGGTCTTCAGAAAATACGGCTACGAGGAAGAAGCAGAAAACATTCAGAATCTATTCCTTGCTGGTCGAAAATCAGCAGCAGAAGCTGCCATTCCCGACTCTTACCTGGAAGCGACTTCACTGGTTGGTCCTGAAGGATTCGTCATTGACCGTCTTCAGGCTTTGAAGGAGCATGGCGTTACCTCACTTAATGTAGGCTTTCTTGGAACGACGACTGCTGAAAGAGTCTCTAACTGTGACAAACTTAACAACTTGATAGCAAAGGCGCTATAGCCGAGGGAAACGGGGC
>JABIVN010000051.1 GCA_018667205.1 Gammaproteobacteria bacterium
GTGGATGCTTTTTACGTGGTAAACCTCTGTGTTGGATTCCATCGCAATCTTCCAGTTACAGTTGAGTACAAACGTATGCCTGGCCGCCAGTCGAACTTTATCAAATTGAAATTCTGCCCATTCATCGGCAATTGGGCCAAGATATTCGAGCAGGCTGACACAATTTGCATCGAAGTTCACAAAGATGAGGTTGCCGAACCGTTCACAGCGAACAGGGATTAGGCTGCGGCACGAAAAATCAAGGTCAGTGAAGTCTTCCGGGTCCCGAACCGATAGTAATTCGCCTTGGTGGGTGTAAGTCCAGCCATGATATTTGCAGGTAAGTCTTGCTTTGCGGCCTGACTTTTCAGTCACAATAGGCGCGCCCCGGTGACGACAGGTGTTGTAGTGGGCGTAAATTTCACCATCATCGCCGTGAACGATAATCACCGGCTGGCCGGCGTTTTCCCAGAGCATGTAGCACCCAGGATCAGGAATCTCGTCTATATGGGCAGCAAATAGCCAAGACTTGCGCCACAGGTGTTCTTTTTCCAGATCGTAAAAGCGCTGATCTGTGTAACGGCCTGCAGGTAGGTCCGGTAAATGGGGAAAACCAACAGGCGGTTCTGTCCTCGCGGCTTCGTACTCCATCACCCGCTTCAGGGTCGTAATTTCCTGTTCATTCATGCCCATGATCAATGCTCCTGTTGGCCAACTATCCCGATAGACTATCGTCTGGATTTTAAAAATGCAACGTGTTACAAATTCTTATGGGGTTTCTGCTCAAAGCGGGCAATAGCGCGTGTTTTAAGAGCGCAGATTGAGATATAGTCCCCGCTGGGCTGATAGACGGCAAAGATAAATTAAAGGAGAAGGTCCTTGGCACAAGCAAAGAAGAAAGCCGCTGCAAAGAAACCGGCAGCGAGCAAAACAGTGACGAAAGCGACTAAGAAGAGTGTCGCCAAGAAACCTGCGGCTAAAAAAGTAGTGGCAAAAGCCAGAAAGGCGCCGCGAACTGCCGTTAAAAAAGGCGCTTCAAACAAAGGTCCGTCCAACGCGACACTTAAATCGTTGCATCTGAAAATGCTGCGAATTCGCCGGTTTGAAGAAAGAGCTGGCAAGTTGATGGAGGACGGCAAGGTTCCGGGTGCATTGCACCTCTATGTCGGTCAGGAAGCCGTAGCCTCAGGCGTTATGCAGCATCTTTCCAACGAGGACTGGATTACCTCTACTCACCGTGGCCATGGCCACCTGGTGGCAAAGGGCGGCGAATTTAAGCCGATGTTTGCGGAACTGTTCGGGCGATCAACCGGCTACTGCAACGGTAAAGGCGGCAGTATGCATATCTCGAATATGGACCTGGGTATGTTGGGTGCTAACGGAATCGTTGGTGGCGGGCCGCCGATCGCGATGGGCGCGGCATTTTCGAATCAGTTTAAGGGAAATAAAAACGTTTCGATCGCCTTCTTCGGTGACGGTGCGTCCAATGAAGGCAGTGTGCATGAGGCAGCTAACATGGCGGCGCTCTATAAATTGCCCTGTGTCTTTGTTTGTGAAAACAACGGCTACGGTGAATACACGCCGCAGTCAGGCCACCAGGCGATCGTTGATGTTGCCGATCGTGCCTCTGGGTACGGTATGCCAGGTGTCATTTGCGACGGCATGGATGTGATGGCCGTCTATGAAGCGGCCGGTGAAGCAATTGAGCGCGCACGTAGTGGTGGCGGGCCAACGCTGCTGGAATGTAAAACTTATCGTTATTACGATCATGTTGGTATTAGGGGGATGGGTCTTACCTATCGTACCGACGAGGAAGTTGAGGCATGGAAGAAAAAAGATGCCATTAACTCCTTCGAGAAACGATTGATCCAACTCGGTGTCATGAGCAGAAAACAACTTGACGATCTTGATGCGAAGATTGGTGAAGAACTTGAAGAAGCCATTGTGTATGCAAGTGATTCTCCTTATCCAACACCAGGTCAGTTACTCGAAGATGTCTATTACGTGAAGGGAGCATAAGTTATGTCAGAAGCAAAAAAACCGGAACCCAGAGTTCTGCCTTATGTGCTCGCAATTAACGAAGGTATTCGTACAGTACTCCGTGAGCAGGATGATTCCTTTATTGCCGGTGAAGACGTTGCCGCTGCAGGAAGTGTCTACGGTTACTGCGGCGGTCTGCTGGATGAGTTCGGTTCAAGACGGGTTATTGATACGCCAATCTCCGAAAAAGGAATCATGGGCTTAGGCGTCGGTGCCTCAGCAACCGGTTGCCGTCCAATTATTGATTTGATGTTTATGGACTTCCTTGGCGAATGCATGGACGAAGTTGCCAACCAGATGGCCAAGATGCGATTTATGTTCGGTGGCAAGGCAACATTGCCTGTTACTGTGCTGACGATGGGCGGGGCCGGTGGCGGCATGGCTGCGCAGCACTCTCAAAGTCTGGAAGCCTGGCTTGCTCATCTGCCTGGTATGAAGGTGGTTATGCCATCCGATGCCTACGATGCCAAGGGCATGATTATATCGGCCTGTCGTGACGATAATCCGGTGTTTGTTGTGTTGAACAAGCAATCACTTGCTATGTCGATGGAAGTGCCAGAAGAGTCTTATGAAGTTCCTATTGGTGAAGCCATTGTTCGAAAGCAGGGAACTGATCTCACCATCGTTGCTTTTGGACGAATGGTGCACGAGGCGCTCGATGCCGCGGAACAGTTGAAGGAGGTAGGCCTAAATGTCGAAGTCATCGACGCCCGAAGCGTTCAGCCTTTCGATACGGCAACTGTCGTCACCTCCATCAAGAAGACTCACCGTGCACTGATTGTTCATGAAGCGGTCAAGTTTGGTGGCATCGGCGGAGAGATCACAGCACAGATTCAGGAAGAAGCATTTGACTATCTGGATGCGCCGATCATGAGAGTTGCAGCGCCATTCTCGCCGGTACCTTTTAGTCCTGCGCTTGAGAAGCTTTATATCCCGAATGCAGCAGGTATTGTTGCGAAGGTTAAAGAGACGCTTGAGTTGTAAAAGGTTGGTTTCATGACAGTTCAAACAATTGGCATAGTTGCCAACCCTGCCTCGGGTAAAGACGTTCGGCGGTTAGTCGCTCGCGCCTCGGTTTTCGATAACCGAGAGAAGTGCGCGATTATCAGGCGGGCGTTGTCTGGCGCTATTAATGCTGGCGGTTACAAATTCGCCTTCCTTGACGATTCCCATAATATTGCCGGCGGTGCCCTGCTGGAATTAGGTGAAGATTGTGACGCGGAAAGAGTTCCCTCACTGGGGACTTCTTCGGTTCTCGATACTATCCAGGGAGCACGCAGCCTCAAAGAGATCAATCCCATCGCCACCTTGATACTCGGTGGTGATGGCACCAGTCGGGCTTTTGTAAAAGGCTGGAGGGACTCTGTATTGCTGCCGCTTTCTACCGGCACCAACAATGTTTTCCCAAGGATGTCTGAGGCCACGGTGGCTGGGGCCGCCCTAGGCGTGTTGGCAGCCGGCGGTGTTTCCCTTAAAGAGGTGGCGGTCCCGGTGAAGATCATCGATGTGGAGATTGAAGGTGAGAGCCCAGATCTTGCGTTAATCGATGCCGTCGTTACTCGCGACAAGTTTATTGGATCTCGTGCGCTGCTTGATGGCGACATGATCAATAGGATTTTATTGACCCGAGCGGAACCAACCGCCGTTGGCATGACAGCGGTCGGTGGGCTTATCCGTCCAACACCGGAAGATGAAGACGCAGGCTTGCATTTAACGCTGGGGCGAACGGGCAAACATCAGGTCCACGCGCCAATCGCGCCTGGGCTCTATGAAACCCTGAACGTTCATAAAGTTGAAGTCACGCCGTTTGGTAAAGTGATTGAATTTAAAGGGCCCTGTGTCCTGGCGTTTGATGGTGAAAGAGAGCGAGAAATCCAGGCCGGTCAAACGGTTCGAATGCGAGTCAGTCGAACTGGGCCCAGCGTACTGGATATTGAAAAAACAATGCACCTTGCCGCGAGCCGCAAGGTGTTTAACTAAAAACAGGATGTCGAATGATGATTTTTTATTCGATGATATATTCGTTTAGATAGGAGGAACTGATGCCTAGAGAGATTTACCTCGTCAAAGTCGGCATGTCTATGACTGAAGGAATGGTGTCCGAATGGTTTATTCCTGATGGTGGCCAGGTCAAGAAAGGAGACATGGTCTATGCGCTGGAAACTGAAAAAGTAAATCTGGATGTAGACTCCGATTATAGCGGAACGGTTAAACACCTTGCTGAGGCCGGCGTTACGCTGGCACCCGGCGATGTCGTGGGGTACATCTTTGAGGCAGGAGAAGACATTCCGGATACGCTTGCGGGCGCGCCTGCCGCGGCTTCACCCGAGGCGGCTACCGAGGCCAATAGTGAACCGGAACCTGCCGTTGCGGCTGCGCCGGAACCGTTAGCTGCGCCTGTTGCAGTGGTGTCAGGAGACGGACATATTAAATCTTCTCCAGCAGCAAGACGGCTTGCCAAGGAGCTTGGTGTGGATTACACCCGAGTTGCAGGCACAGGACCGGGCGGACGAATAGTAGAAGCAGATGTTCAGGCCGCTAGTCAGAGTGGTGCAGCGGTTGATGTGGCGCCGGCGGTAATAGCCGCAGGTCCTGAACCAAAAGCGTCGCCACTCGCTAAACGATTGGCGGCAGAGCGAGGTATCGATCTTCGAAGCGTTCAAGGTACGGGCCCAGGTGGACGTATCGTTCAGTCAGATATTGAAAATGCTGCGTTAACTGGTGTGGTTGCTGGCGTGAACACGAGTGCTGCAGAGGTCTCAGGTCCAAGGCCTGGCGAAAGAGTGCCGGTTAAAGGTATGAGAAAGACCATCGCCTCTCGGATGCATCACAGCTTACAGGAAAGCGCACAGCTGACGATGGATATGGAAGTCAACATGGATGACGTCGTCAAGATGCGCTCATCACTTGTTGAAGAATGGGCTAATGAAGGTATTAAGCCGTCTTATACGGATATCGTGATCAAGGCCGTAGCGAAAGCGCTGCGTTCACACCCGATGATGAACAGTCAGTTTTTAGGGACAGAAATAGCGTTGATGACAGAAATTAACGTTGGCATGGCGGTAGCGCTGCCGGAAGGATTAGTCGTCCCTGTGGTACGCAATGCTGATCAATTACCTATCAAGGAACTAGCGCAAGAAACCTCTCGTTTGGCTATCGCGGCAAGGGAAGGTGCTTTGGGGCTTGATGACTATGCCGGAGGTACTTTTACAGTGACGGCATTGGGTATGTATGGCGTTGACTCGTTTACCCCGATCATTAACGAACCGCAAACTGGCATTATGGGTGTTAACCGAATATTCGATGGCCTTGAATGGAACGGTGACCAGCCCGTAAAGACCAAAAAGATGAATCTTTCTCTGACATGGGACCATCGGGCGGTTGACGGGGCTCCTGCGGCGGAATATCTGGTAGAAGTACGTAGCCTGCTTCAATCGCCCTACCGACTATTGGTCTAGGAGGCTCTATGTCAGAACATAATGTTGACGTTCTCGTCATTGGCGGTGGCCCTGGCGGCTATACCGCTGCTATTCGCGCCTCTCAATTGGGGCTCAGCGTGGGCTTGGTTGAACGCGCTGAACTTGGTGGTGTTTGTCTGAACTGGGGATGTATCCCGACTAAATCACTGTTGCACACAGCAGATGTTATGCGTGAAGCTAAGACTGCCAGTGAGCTGGGGCTTGAAATCAGCGAACCTAAGTTCAACTTGGAAAAAGTCGTCAAACGATCACGTGATGTGGCTGCCCAACTAAGTGGCGGCGTTACGCACCTGATGCGCAAGAACAAGATAGCCGTTTTCGTTGGCGATGCGATGTTCCAGGACAAGAACACCGTGATGGTTGGAGATGACACTATCATCGCTGACAATATCATCGTTGCGACGGGTGCCAGAGCGAGGAATCTGCCACATATAGAAGCAGACGGAAATCTAGTCTGGGATGCGCGAAGCGCGATGACGCCGACTTTTATGCCGAAAGAACTGCTCATCATTGGGGCTGGCGCTATCGGTGTAGAGTTTGCGAGTTTTTACAACACGCTTGGGGCAAAGGTGACGCTGGTGGAAGTTATGGACCAGATTCTTCCCGCTGAAGACTCAGAGATCGCTGAGCTTGCGAAGCAGTCGTTTATTAATCAGGGCATGGAAGTCTTGACCGGCACCGGCGTTGACGAGGTCAAGGTTACAGGTAAAACCTTGACCGCTTTGATCGACGGTAAGAACCGAAACTTTGATGCCGCCATCCTGTCGGTTGGTGTATCCGGTAATATTGAAAACCTGGGGCTTGAAGCCATTGGCGTTGAAGTTGACCGAGGCTTTATCACCGTTGATGAATACCAGCAAACCAGTGTTGATGGCGTTTATGCCATTGGCGATGTGGCCGGTGTTCCTTGTCTTGCTCACAAGGCAAGCCATGAAGGCATCATTGCCGTCGAAGGTATCGTCGGTGAAACGCCGAATCCTTTGAATAAGGAAAGAATTCCCGGTTGTACTTTTAGCCATCCGCAGATAGCGAGCATCGGTCTGTCAGAAGTTCAGGCGAGCGAAAGGGGTGAAATAAAAGTCGGACGCTTTCCGCTGCTTGCCAATGGCAAAGCGGTGGCGGTGAACGATACTGAAGGTCTGGTAAAAACCATTTTTGATGCGTCTACGGGGGCTTTGCTGGGTGCACACATGATTGGTCCGGGCGTCACGGAAATGATCCAGGGTTTTGCCGTAGCCATTGGCCTGGAGTCGACAGAAGCCGAGTTAATGGAAACTATTTTCCCGCACCCAACGTTGTCTGAAGCCATGCATGAATCTGTACTGTCGGCTTTCGGGCGAAC
>JABIVN010000489.1 GCA_018667205.1 Gammaproteobacteria bacterium
CCGGCAGTTGAATACACATCTGCGCGATACCCAGTCGTAACCCTCCCTCCCCTAAATGCACCGCGACCATCCAGGTAAAAAGGACGCTATTAATACCCCACGGGAGAAACTGGCCAACAACGCCAGCTAAATACCAGTAGAACTTTGATGGTGAACCTCCCATCTTCAAGATGCTAACAAAATCAACAACCCAGAACGATAATTTTCCGTTAGATCCACCTTCGTCCAGAAAACCCAAAGGCTTACTAACTATCTACATCCAATCGTACCGGTATCGACATAAAACAGAATTCATCCGACCCGTTCATCCAATTCCCGATGACGGATTGACTTGAAAAATTCTGTACGCATACTGCGTGCATGAATATCGACCTAGATACAGGCAAGCTGGTTGTTTTTCTTGGCGGGTTGCTGTTTTTCCTGGGCATCGAAACCCTTGCACCGAAAAGATCATGGCCCGAGAGCAGATTGAAACGCTTTTTGTTCCATATTGGCATTGCAGCACTTAACACCGTATTGATCCGCCTGCTGATTTACGTCCCGCTTCTACTATGGATCGTATTCGTCGAACAACAGGGGTGGGGCCTCTCCCGCTGGTTGGGGTTAACCGGCTGGCTCGAACTAGCCATGTCTCTCGTTGTACTCGACCTGTTCGACTACTTCTGGCATCGCGCAAATCACAGAGTCACTTTTTTATGGCGTTTTCACAAAGCACATCACGCGGATACCGCGATGGATGTGACGACAGCCCTGCGCTTTCACCCTGGCGAACTAATAATATCGGCGCTCGCCAAGGCCCTTTGGATTGTCATATGGGGACCTACTGCCATTGCCTGGTTTTTGTTTGAAGCTATGGTAAGCCTGTGCGCACAGTTTCATCATAGTAATATCGACTTTCCTGATCGCATTGAGCGAGTCATCTCGGCAATGATCGTTACACCCCGCTTTCATGCAAGCCACCACGCCGTCGATCGGCGCTACGGGGACTCAAATTTTTCAACGATCTTTAGCCTCTGGGACAACTTATTCCATAGTTACCAGCCCCCAGAAAACGACGATTCCGCGAACCGAACGGAAAATGCCCTCGGCTTACCTGAAGCGCGTGACCAAGCCTTCTTACCCGGCGCCTGGCTTGCTGAACCCTTTAAATCAAGCAATTTAATCCTTAAAAACCGAAATATAGACACATCCGAGTGAAATATCGTGACCATAGCCTCGCAAGCAATGATAATAAGGAAACATAAACCACGAGTACTATCTAATGAAAACGCTGTTAACTTTTATTCTGTTACTCCCTTTATTTGTCGTAGCTGACGGGCATGGTCACTCTGCAGAACATGCCGGTGATGCTGCAACCTCTAAAGAACACGGTGGCAAAGCTGCTGAAGTAAAAGAACACGATCATCACGCGTCGCCAAGTAAAGAACATGGTGGCGAAGCTGCAGAAACTAAAGAACATGGTGGCGAAGCTGCTACGTCAAAAGAACATGGCGGCAAACCAATGTCTGCAAAGTAATGAGCGATCTAGCGTGAACCGCTGTCTGTTTAGACGGCCAATCAGCGCTGCTTGGATCAACGGTCTGCTTGCAGGGCTGTTGATTCTATTTAGCCCTTGGTCTACCGCCGAACCTACAGCAGAGGCTTCGTCCCAATCGCTAGCAGTGAAATTTTATGTGGAGGACATCAAGTCCACCATGGAAGCATACGTAGCGAGCAAGATCGATGCCGATGACATCTTTTACCTGAAAGATGATAGAACCGGTGAGAACCTTGCCCTAAAATTCGTGATGGTACACGACCCCGTCCGCCAAATTAGAGGCGACATCTATTTCGCCTGCACTGATTTTCACGTACAGGGAGACCCAGAAAAAATCTACGACATCGACTTCTGGATGGATGGTTCAAGTGGAGAACTGAAGGTCTACGACACCAAGGTGCACAAAGAACCTCGCTCATCGCTGTTATACGGATGGTATAAACATCCACGTTATACTTTCGTCAATGACGAGATTGAATATCTCTATTGAATGGGTCGCTATTGAGTGGCGCTCTGTTGAGTGGCGCTCTATTGATTGGCGCCCTGGTAAATGGCGCTCTGATGACCAGGCTGCTTTCTGGAAGCGATTACGAAAACGCTGGATTGCCCCCCGTATTTAAGTCTCGGTCTCGTACCGCATATCGACTCTTCCTGGCGTCAGCGGCAGCAACCCACCCCGCGTGGAAACGCTAAGACACCACGTAGGGCACAAGAATCGACACCACGAACCCAACGGCAGTAACCCGTGCGCCAAAAATCAAACATTCGCTTTATCCCACGGCCTGACTCTGGACAAAGCAAATAAGAAATCCTACTTTCTGCCACAGTCCCTGACCGTGAGATCGTTGATGCTGGATGACGGTGAAAACACAAAAAGACGCACCATCGCCAACGAATATCATCCACCTTGAATGACAAGTTCAACAAGGAAACGCCACCTACTCGCCGGACAGCCTTGTTAACATTGCTTTTCTTTGTAGAAGCTGGTGACGAAAATGGGACAAAAATGAACAAAGCATACTCATGGTCAGTTTTGGACGCATTGAAGAAAGAAGCCGGTCTGATAGGCGGTTTCGTTACTCTTACCATATTTTTTGTTTTCGGCGGCGGTTGGCTGTCATCAATGTCTGGCTGGATTACGCCGCTTCTATACTTTTGCTGGCTATTTCCAATCATGCTGTGGTTGTCTTTTGGTGTGGTTCATCACGCTGATTGCCTTGCCATCAAACTGGGCGAGCCGTACGGCACCCTAATCCTTACGTTATCTGTTATCAGCATAGAAGTCGTGATGATCTCCGCAGTGATGCTTAATGCTGAGCAAAACCCTGAGCTAGGCAGGGACATGATGTTTGCTGTTTTAATGATTGCGCTGAACGGATTGGTTGGCCTTTCTCTGCTCTGTGGCGGTATTCGGCATTTGGAGCAAGAACACAATTTACAGGGTGCCAACACGTTTCTGTTGGTATTAATTCCAATGGCGATGATCAGCCTGATACTTCCCAATTTTACGCAATCAAGTGAACCGGGCACCTTCTCCACTGCGCAGATGGTGTTTGCCGGGCTAACGTCGGCGGGGCTCTATGGTGCCTTTTTAGTGATGCAGACTCTTCGTCATCGGGGATTTTTCAAGTCGCCCATAGAGTCATTAAACAATGAACATCTACACGATGATATTGCAGTCCACTCAGTTGGCTTTCATGTCGCTTTGCTCGTCGCCAATATGCTGCCCATCGTTCTACTGTCGAAGAGCATGGCCAAAATTATAGACTTTCAGGTCTCTGTTTTCGCAGCACCGGCAGCGCTAGGGGGGGTGGTCATTGCTTTACTGGTACTCGCGCCAGAGGGGCTGGCGGCCATAAAAGCTGCGGTTAGTAATCGCTTGCAGCGATCCATCAATATTTGTTTGGGTTCTGCTATAGCGACTATTGGATTGACAGTCCCAGCAGTACTGATGATTGGGCTGGTCACGGGGCAAAAAGTGGTTCTGGGCCTTGGTCCTGTCGATTCACTCATTCTAGTGACCACAATCTTGACCGCCATGGTGACATTCTCCAGTAGTAAGACAAATATCATCCATGGAATTGTCCACCTTATTCTCTTTGCCGCCTATATTACGATGGTGTTTGACCAACCTATCTAAGGCTTTTACCAAGCTTCCAAAGCACCCAAAGCACCCAAAGCACCCAAAGCACCCAAAGCCGATAGCGTTGAGACGTTTCTGCAAATCGAGCGCTTTACTTTACCTTGCCTTACCTTTGTTTTGCCTTGCCCACTTTTTGACTTGCCTTCGTTTTGCCTTGCCTCTTAGCCAGCATTTCATCTTTTTGGCAAGAAGATCAGGAAAGCCCTTACGCATACTTCGTGTGCACTAATTAAAAGATCTGAGCATCATTTTTCGTGGGTCGATTTTTTCGGTCGCATCACGTAAAGAATCCCACCGAGAACAATCCACCCCAGCACCATCGCCCATTCATAGGGCCAGATAAGCGCGGATGGACTGCCCGGTAAATAGATGACGAATAGCCCAAGCGACATCAAAACGGCGGTGATGCCAATGGGCATCCCAAAAGGCACTCGGAACGGACGTGGCAGATCCGGGTCGGTAACACGTAATTTGATAAAAGCTGCCGCCACCATTCCGTAGGCAATCACGACCGCAAAGCTACCCGCATCAATGATCCAAACCAATATGGTGCGACCAAAAAACGGCGCGATAATGCTCAATACCGCAATTAACAAAATGGCTGCCCAGGGGGTTTGAAACCTGGGGTGTAGTTGTGCGAAAACGGGTGGCAGCATGCCGGATTTCCCCAGCGCATAGATCACTCTACTACCGCCTAGAATAAAGGCATTCCAACTGGTCAGCAGCCCCCCAATACCGGCAATCAACATCAGCTTCCCTGCTGTGGTCGATTGCCATACCGCGGCATTGGCATCCGGCGTCGCGATTGACGCGTTCTGCCTTGCGTTTGTATCAAGCGCAAAGGCCACCGCGGTTGTGATTAGGATGTACCACAGGACCGCAAGTACCACGGAGAAAATAAGTAATTTGCCGATCATTTCAGGGGGGATATTGATCTCCTCAGCGGATTGGGGGATCACATCGAAGCCGACCAGAAGCGCGGGCACCATGATCAATACGGACATAGTCCCCGCCGCGCCGGCGGTAAACAGCGGCCCAACATTTTCGGCGTTGCCATTAACGCCAGTAGCGCCAAGAAAACTCAACCCCACAAGAAAGAATAATGCGGTGATAATGCTCTGAAGCACTGCCGCGAATTTAATGCCAACCAGATTAACCGCGCTCATGATGATGGCGCCAGCAATACCAATGACGACCAGCGATAGATATACCGGTGACCCGGCGACGTCCCAAAGCTTGACCAAACGAATATTAGGGAATAAGTATTCCAGCGCAGTGGGAAGAGCAACCGATTCAAAAACGGGCACGGTGACATAAGCCATGACCAACGCCCAGGTGCAGACGAATGACAAGCCGGGTCCAAAGGCGCGGTGCGTATAGATATGTTCACCCCCGGCTTTGGGCATTGCCGCTGCTAGCTCTGCATAGGTCAAAGAGATAAATATGACCGCTATTCCACCAATCAAAAAAGCTGTGACCGCACCTCCCCAACCGGCACGCTCAACCCATTCACCCGTGAGCAAAACCCAGCTCCAACCTATCATCGCGCCAAATGACAGCGCTAGCACCTCGCGGCGGGCGAGGACTTTTTGGAATACAACGGACTCATTCATCATGTCTTTTCCTTTCGCTTTTTACTCAACTATAACAATTGTCACAGCGAGGATCATGATCATCGCTAGAGACATGGAACGTGCGAGAATTAAAGCGGTGAGTTAAAACCCAATGCAGAAGTGATACTCCACAAGGGCTAACTTCCGCGTTCGCCCACCGTAAGTTATTGTTCCCTGAACAACGTCTTATGCCTCACTGCACCTGCACCTGCACCTGCACAGGCACGGGCACAGGCACAGGCAAAACCCAGGCATTTAAGCCAATCAGACCAGAAAACGTAAAGCTAACTAACGGGGTAGAGCACCATGACACAACTAACAATCACCGAACACACCTTCAACTCTGACAGGCACAAAACGTTTTATCGGGCAGCCGGCCCGGTCGATGGACCGCTGATTATTTTCACTCATGGTTGGCCAGAACAGTCTCTTAGCTGGCGGCACCAGTTACCGTTTTTTGCCGCGATGGGTTTTCGCGCAGTCGCGCCCGACATGCGTGGCTATGGCTACTCCAGTATTTATCACAACCATAGCGACTACTGCCAGCAAGAAATTGTCTTCGATATGTTGGAACTACTGGAATCTCTACAGGCACAAAAAGCGATCTGGGTTGGACATGACTGGGGTGCTCCAGTGGCATGGAACATCGCGCGTCATCATCCTGAAAAATGCGTTGGGGTGGCCAGCTTATGCATTCCCTATGCAACCCTTGAACAGGGTCTCGATTTCATGATTTCGTTAGTTAATCGCGATGTGTATCCCATCGACGAATTTCCCGCAGGGCAATGGGAGTATATGCGCTTTTATGAAGAGAATTTTGCCGACGCCACCAAACCCATGGACGCTAACCCCCGTAATATGTTGCAGGCGATGTTTCGTAAGGGTTCCGCAGACGGCATGGGAACACCAAGCGGTACCGCCATGGTCCGAAGAGATGGCGGCTGGTTTGGTGGTCTTGATGAGGCGCCAGTGGTGCCAAGAGACGACGACGTCATTAGCGAAGCGGAGCTAGATATCTTTTCCCAGGCGCTAAGTCGAAATGGTTTCTTTGGACCCAACTCCTGGTATATGAACCATGAAGCAAATGCCAAATACCATCAGCGACCCAACAACAGTGACAACCTGGCAATGCCAGCATTGTTCCTGGCAGGACATTTTGATTACACCTGTGAATCGATCACCTCACGTCTCACGGAACCGATGAGGCAGAAATGCAAAAATTTAACCGAGGCCACTATTGATAGCGGCCACTGGATGGCCCAGGAAAAACCGCAAGCTGTAAACCGTGAACTGGCGCGTTGGATTTTCAATCAAAACCTTGTTGGGCAGGAGAGCTGACCTGTCCGAAACAGATTGAAGGACTACTTGCTTCACGAGAAGCGTGAAGCCATATTGCAAGTCGTGGTTGAACCCCGCCAAGACTGACTATTCGCTGCCTCCCGCATCAGGCTAAAATTTCTAGAACGCTTTACGATGACCGCTATTAAGAAAAAGGAGAACTAATGTCAAAGTCTCAATTTACGCTTCACCAAATAGGTATAAAGAGTCTCTTTATCGCTCTATCTATTTTTGGTTTATCAAGCAGCGCGCTCGCTGCGACTACGGACGATCTGGCTCCGCTAGATCCTCCAGAAGATGGCGGAAAAACAAAGCGCATGACAATTTTATCCTACAATATTCAACAATTAGGTTATCCAAATTGGGCCGGTGACCATTTCGAGAAGGAACGCCTAGAAATGATTCCGCAGGCGCTCCTGTCCTTAGATAAACAGCCCGAGGTGCTGATATTTCAAGAGGTTTTCACCCTAAAAGCTTTCGATTTTTTAGTAAAAAAATTATCTGCGCATTACCCTTTCCACACCCTAGTAGCCGGAGAGAATTGCCAAGACCCAACCTGGGCCAGCGTGTCTGGTAACTGCCAGGAGGACACGGTGAAAAGCAACAGTGGTGTCCTGATATTCAGCATTTGGCCTATTGCGGAGCAACATGCCTATGTCTACCGAGCGGTACGCATCAGCAAAACATTTGATTTTATGGCTCAGAAAGGGGTCGTTTATGCAAAGATTCAAATTGGGACAGGACAACCAAGCTACCTCCACGTATTTGGTACGCACCTTCAGGCGACAGCTAAAGATCACGACATCCGGATGCTGCAAATTAGCGAGATGCGAAAATTCATCGATAGCTTTGCAATACCAGCAAGTGACCCAGTGATACTTGGGGGCGACTTCAATGTCAGTTCAACCCAGCAATCAAGGCTTGATGACCTGCTATCAGGTGCCAATGTGGCGCTAACGCTTGAAACAGAGGGCGTGGGTTCTAGTTCAGATGCCACCAATGGTTATCGTCAACTCCTTTCTGGGCCTAACGCTAAGCAGCGACCTGACAAGACGCTGGATTACGTATTTTACCGAACGGATCACCTTCATCCTGTGAATCAACCGAAGCTCCAAGTGATTAATCTGAAATCTCGTTCTCCATGGACGGGGACAAGACTTTTAAATCCAGATGTTGAACTCTTTGATCTGTCAGATCATTACCCTGTTGCACTGGAATTTGTGTTCCCCGATCAATCGAGATGAAA
>JABIVN010000490.1 GCA_018667205.1 Gammaproteobacteria bacterium
CTTCGGCTGGAACCATAAGCTCGTTTATAGGGTTTGCCGGGAATTAGCGTTTAATATGCAGATTGAGCCTAAAAAGCGGTTGGTCAGGCAGAAGCCAGCGATATTGGCAGTACGGCAAGCGATCAACCAAACGTGGTTGCTGAGTCGGTTATTGCTCGGCTTGCCCCGGCGATAAGCCTTGTTCGCCTTAATGAAGATAACGAACCAGCAAGCGTCTGGCCTGCCTGATTCTTCGATTGATCCTCAACCCAGCATCGACCTGACAGGAGCTCCCTTCGTTCGACTCGTTCGATCACGCTCAACCTGTCCAGTTCCTTAAGCCTCAAACTGACTAACGCCTCCACCAAAGTTCACTCCTGCAAAGGAGGACACTTTAACTTTGGACAAACCGGACATTACAACCTTGGTTCTGCACAGACAACGATGGCAGTTATCCTTCGTGATTGCATGGATTATCCAACGATTTGACCCGAGTGCATGTCCATGGTGGGTCGTCAGCTGGTAGATATAATTCTGGCCGTAGGCTTCTCCCACAGACTGCATATCGTCGTAGACCTCTAAATGCATACAAGCTGTGTTGCTCACGCCTAGTGGTTGGGCAACATCGGGACTAAAAAAATCTCTTTTTAGATAGAAATACAAAGCCTCACCTGCACGAAAAATGAATTGTAAGCAGTGTTCATCTAGGCGCAGAGTTTCCCCGACTCTCGTCTAGCCGCCAGGAGCTTCGGTCTGCTGAAAGAATTATTAGTGTCACTATGATGGCGCCGAGAACTAACAAGATCACAATGTTTGTCTATATCTGCAGACTTGACGCTACCGAAAAATCCTGATTTGCGTTTCGATTACTTACAAAAAACTTACATTTACATAAAAAAACCCACAAAAAAATACGAACCTCTGACAACTTCATTCAGTTTTTTACATCTAGTCAAACTAGTATCACTTCCGTTGGTAAAAACCTAACAGTCTTCTAAAGGGCTAAAAAATCAAGCCCTGGTGAAGAAGTAGGACTACCGAAGAGTCAGGTTTGAAGCATTAAATTTAAAGCTTAGTACGCTAAGAAAGATTTTTTAAAGAAAACTGAATTCTTGCTGACGCTCACATATCAGAGGCTAAAGGAAAGTGAAAATTAATAAGTCAATCCATCATCAACTCGCGATTGCAGGGTTCTCAGCGGTGTTCACCGCAGCAACTGTTTTTGCGATTGAACCCGATTATGTCGGCCCTCCCGCCGCTGACGATCCCTCCGCTTTTACCGGGCCTATCGTGAGCGAAGAACGCAGTGCTGACCTGGTGCAGGCCATACCGGCCATGGAAGGGGCTCTTGAGATTAAAGATGGCAAACATGTTGATCCTGGGCTCAATAATTCACTAACCAATGGTATTCAGGCCGAAGGTATCGGTGGTTTGTATGACGTGCCGACAGGTGGCGCAGCCAGCCCGATGTTTGGCGCGTTGCCGTTTACCCAACCATTTTTGCGCTTTGAAGAGTTTGGCACACAAAAGCTGGATCCCAGCGTTTCTGCCGGGAGAGTTCCATTCCCTCTACCCACGATCGGCCCAGCACCTTCTCAGGATCCGATATCATTGACCGCAAGTCAGCCTGAAACCACGGTGTTAGATGATTTTTTATCGCAGACAGGTATTTTTCCGTATCCGACTGAATTTTCCAACACAATTGATATAAACCCGTGGACCACGGCCATTGAAGGCTTTCTTGAGCGTGCCCTCGACCATGCACCGATGGAAGGGCGTCCAGGTGGACAGGGCTGGGCACACCAGCGCTGGAATGAGTTTTACCCTCAAGCATATGTTAAGACCCTGCAAGGTGGCGCCCGCATAAACGGCGGCTTTCGTAATGAGTTGCAAATGCATTCTTACTCTTCGGGTGAATTTGCGCCGGGTGGCCTGTATAACCTCGGCGAGGGTGGGACGGCAGGTATCAAACCACGCTTCCATCCGGAGCTCCCTATTCAGAATCATAAGAGTCTGTGGACTTTTGATGGGACCTTCCCCCTTAAGCTGTTGATGGCTCGGGTGGGTGAGCCTTTGGTCTTCCGTCATTATAATGCGCTACCCATTGACCCGACGGCCAATCGTGGTATCGGTATACATACCCTTAGTACCCATGAGCACAATGGTCACAATCCGGCAGAGAGTGATGGTTTCGCCAATGCCTTCTTTTTTCCTGGTCAGTACTATGACTATAGATGGCCGATGCAAATCGCGGGCTACGACACGATCAATACAACAGCGGAAGATCCAAAGGCCTCATATGCTTGTGCTGAGGGCGAAACGCTGTTCGTTAATGACTTGAACCCAGGGATTAAGACCTGTGAAAACGGTCGGATCAATATCCGTGGTGATCATCGCGAGATTATGAGTACGCACTGGTTCCATGATCATATGCTCGATTACACCGCGCAGAATGTCTTTAAAGGCGACGCGGCGATGATGAACTACTACAGTGGTAAAGACCGTGGTAATGAATCTGTACATGATGGGGTTAACCTGGCTTTCCCATCCGGTGACGCACTGCCGTGGGGTAATCGTGATTATGACGTAAACCTGGTCCTATCAGACAAAGCCTTCGATTCAGAAGGTCAGCTATGGTTCAACATTTTTAATCTGGATGGTTTCATCGGTGACGTGTTGACCGCTAACTATCTGTATAAGCCAGTGATGGATGTTCGCGCTCGTAGTTATCGTTTCCGTATCCTGAATGGCTCAGTCTCTCGTTATTTTAAATTAGCGTTGGTTGAAGAGGTTGCTGGTCGTACGACGGGTGAAATCGAGGGCGCAGTCGGCCAAGACGTGTCATGGAATCGTGTTCCTTTTCATATGATTGCGAATGACGGCAACATCCTTGAGCATGCTATTGCATTCGATGGTGAGACTGATCTTGATGGCGACGGCGACCGGCTTGAGCATAAAGGCACGCTACCGCAGCAGTCTATTGCTGAGCGCTACGACATCGTCGTTGATTTCGCGGACCATAATTTGCAGCCGGGATCTAAACTGTTTTTTGTAAACCTGCTAGAACACCGCAACGGCAAGGTCGTTGAAGGTAATATCCCGCTAGAACAGGTACTGCGTGAGGAGTACAAGGCAGTACTTAACGTTATAGACGGTGTCGAAACCTGGGTTGGAGGAGACCCTGTCGTTGGTAAGTTCCTGCAGTTTGATGTTGTGCCCTACAACGGTACTGACCTGAGTATGAACCCAGCGGATTTTGAGCCTGGCAAAGAACGCATGACAGAAATGCCATGGGATCGAAACAACGTTGAAGATGTTGCGGCGATTAAGGACGCGCGTCGTCGTGAGTTTCATTTTGGTCGCTCTTCCGGAACCGATACTATGCCCTGGACGATTAAAACTGACGACGGCAGTGGCTTAACAGGAGACACAAGACGTCTTTCTGCAGCGGTTCAATTGGCGCAAGGTCCGACAGAAGCGGGTTATTCCGGAGATGGCACCCGTGAGGTATGGAAGCTCACTACGGGTGGTGGTTGGAGTCATCCGATCCACATTCACTTTGAAGAAGGCGTGATTATCAGCAAAGACGGTCAGCTACCACCTATGTGGGAGATCGGTGCTCGTAAAGACGTATTCCGAATTGGTCCTGAAGAAGATGCTGCGCGTGAAATAGAGATTGCTTATCACTTCCGTGAGTTTGCAGGTAGTTTTGTAGAGCACTGTCACAACACGCAGCATGAAGATCACGCAATGTTGTTACGTTGGGATATCGAGCATCCTGGACAGGTCCAGTTGATGCCGTCGGTAATTCCAACTTGGGATGGTGTTGAATACATCGATTCGATTGCGTTGCCTACTTTCCGTGAAGGAAGTGGCGTTGGACCCGCCGAAGGTATTCCAACCAACGGTGCGTCAACCAACGTTTTCTTGGCTGCTGTTGATGTTCAAACTGCTGCCGCCGCTGATGCTGCCGTCGCTGATGCTGCTGATGCCGCCGCCGAAGTTGCTGCTGCCGCTGATGCTGCCGCCGCCGCCGAAGTTGCTGCTGCCGAAGCTGCCGCCGCCGTAGTTGCTGATGCCGAGGTTGCTGCCGCTGAAGTTGCGGTCGCTGATGCTGCCGCAGAAGTTGCTGCTGCCGAAGCTGCCGCTGATGCTGCCGCCGCCGAAGTTGCTGCTGCCGCCGAAGTTGCCGCCGCAGAAGCTGCTGCCGAAGCCGCCGCCGAAGTTGCCGCCGCAGAAGCCGCCGCTGATGTCGCCACCGCAGAAGCTGCTGCCGAAGCTGCCGAAGCTGCTGCCGAAGCTGCCGCTGAAGCTGCCGATGCTCAAACTGCTGCGGCCCTTCAACAACCGACACTTGTTATGATTCGCGCTAAGAATGTAGATGAGCGAGGCCGTATTAAGATTGAGGGTAGTGTTGCTGCTGGCCTTCAGGTTAGTGCAGACCTTGCAGGTATCACTTGCAGGACGCGAGACAGTGGAAAATTCAAGTGCGAGGGCAGAGACTTGCCGGCTGGACAACTTGTTACGTTTACCGCGCAGTAAAGAAATCAGTTAACATC
>JABIVN010000491.1 GCA_018667205.1 Gammaproteobacteria bacterium
ATGCCGGACGAGTTGCGCAGCCAGATAGCGCCTATTCACGACATCATTAGATTGATGGGATTACCCATCTTAGTGGTAGACGAGGTCGAGGCAGATGACGTCATAGGAACACTTGCTACCCAGGCGACAAAAAAGAAAATGTCTGTGCTAGTGTCAACGGGGGACAAGGATATGGCACAACTGGTGACACCCCACGTCACCTTGATTAATACCATGACGGGTATCTTTATGGATGGACCCGGAGTGGAAGCAAAGTTCGGCGTTCGTCCTGACCAGATCATTGACTATTTGGCGTTAGTGGGTGACACCTCCGATAATATTCCTGGCGTCCCCAAGTGTGGTCCTAAAACCGCAGTAAAGTGGTTGCAGGCCTTTGACTCCCTGAATGGCGTGATGGCGAATGCCGCATCGGTGAAAGGTAAAGTTGGCGAATATCTCCGTGATTCACTGGAATTCCTGCCGATGTCCTACGAACTCGCGACGATCAAGAAAGACCTGGAGCTTGAGTATCGTGTTGATGAACTTGCGCCTTCGGCGCCTGACGAAGATGGGCTACTAACCGTCTTTACGGAGCTTGAGTTTAGGCCCTGGGTCAATGAGATAAATATCGATGCCCCGCGTGAAGCTAACGAAAGCAACCTCATCCCCACCCTTGTGACTGATTACGAGACGGTATTTGACGAAGCTCAACTAAATATTTGGGTGGAAAAACTGTCGAGCGCTGATACATTTGCTTTTGACACCGAAACAACGGCAATCGACTACATGGAAGCCAAACTTGTTGGCGTGTCATTTTGTTGTGAAGCTGGAAAAGCGGCTTACGTGCCATTGGCACACGACTATCTTGGTGCACCCGTACAACTTCCTATGGATCTGGTGCTGGCGAAGCTAAGACCATTACTTGAGAATCCAGAACAAACAATCATAGGCCAAAATCTTAAGTACGATATCAGCGTAATGGCCAGGCATGGCGTGAGCATTAAGGCGAAGATCATCGACACGATGCTGGAATCATACGTACTGAATTCTGTCGCGTCGCGCCACAATATGGACGATCTTGCACTCAACTATCTTGGCATCTCGACGGTACATTTTGAAGACATCGCCGGCAAGGGCGCTAAGCAACTGACCTTTAACCAGATTGACCTAGCCAAGGCTGGACAGTATGCGGCGGAAGACGCTGACATAACCTTCCGGCTGCATCATGTTTTATGGCCAAAACTTCAGGCGGAAAGCAGATTGGCATCGGTCTATCAGGATATTGAAATACCTCTCGTGCCCATTCTCTCAGATGTGGAACTCGGTGGTGTGTTGCTGGACGAGGAACAGTTGAATCTGCAAAGCAGGGAGCTGGAGAAACGCTTGTCAGAACTTGAGCAGGAAGCCTTTGGCCTGGCTGGAGAAGCATTCAACCTGGGTTCTCCAAAACAGTTGCAGGAGATTTTCTTTGAAAAATTAGGTTTGCCGATCATCAAAAAGACGCCCAAGGGCCAGCCTTCCACTGCAGAACCGGTGTTACAGGAATTGGCGCTCGATTATCCTTTGCCCAAGGTGATTATGGAGTATCGCGGGCTGTCCAAGCTTAAATCAACCTATACGGACCAGCTGCCTAAACAGATAGCGCGAAGCACGGGTCGAATACATACTTCTTATCATCAGGCCGTGACAGCGACGGGGCGACTTTCAAGCTCGAATCCTAACTTGCAGAATATTCCCATCAGGACTCAGGAAGGCCGTCGCGTAAGGAGGGCCTTTATTGCACCAGAGGGGTGCAAGATAATGGCGGCTGACTACTCGCAGATCGAGTTACGGATTATGGCTCACCTTTCGCAGGATGATGGTCTGATTCACGCATTTAACAACGGTCTCGATATTCATAAGGCGACAGCAGCGGAAGTATTCGGAGTCGCCTTGTCGCAGGTATCTGACGATCATAGGAGAAGTGCTAAGGCGATTAACTTTGGCTTGATCTACGGTATGTCTGCATTTGGATTGGCGCGACAGTTGGATATTTCCCGCGGTGCAGCACAGGACTATATCGATTTGTATTTTAACCGATACCCAGGTGTGAAGCATTACATGGACCAAACGCGTGCACTCGCTTCGGAGCAAGGCTATGTGGAAACTATTTTTGGGCGAAGGCTATATCTACCCGAAATCAAAGCTAGTAACTTTCAGCGCCGACAGGCCGCGGAGCGGACTGCGATTAATGCGCCAATGCAGGGAACAGCGGCAGACATCATCAAGATGGCGATGATCACGGTACATAATTGGCTGGCTTCATCACACCTTGGCACACGTATGACCATGCAGGTTCATGATGAACTGGTTCTGGAAGTTCCCGAAGGCAATGTCCGTGAGGTCGCGAAAGGTGTTGAAGGCTTGATGTCCGGTGCGGTGGAGCTTTGTATTCCTTTAGTTGTTGAGGTCGGGATTGGGGACAACTGGGATGAGGCTCATTAGCGCGAGCAATGACTGGTACTCCGATTTTACTTTTTTTTTAAAAGTGGAGTAACCTCCACTTTTGTTTTTGAACTTTGCTGTAATTAGCTGGTCATAGTAAATGTAAGCAATAACTTCGGTGATTTTCCCCCAAAAAGAACCGAAGTGTGGGCCCTGGTCGCACTCCCCCCTAGGGTGATCAGGGCCCACTTCACTTAGGTTGTAGGCTTTTTTTTCCGGGAATTTCCCCCCGGGATTTTTTACAGCCTTAAATTTCCAGCGTTTAAATCTCCAGCCTTATGTTTCCAAAATTAGGTGTCCAAATCTAGGTTTTAAGGCCCAAGAGGTTCAAGCCACTCCGTCAGACTCTTTTCAAGTACTTTAATTCCCAGTTTCTTGGTTGCAGAGAATATCTGGACCGTTATTTCAGGTGGTAGATGTTTCCGAAGGCTTAAAAGACCGTTCTGTTGACCTCCTCGTTTTAGCTTGTCGGCCTTGGTTAAAAGGATGTGTAACGGCAAACCACCATCCATCGACCATTCAATCATCATTTTGTCGAATTCCTTCAAGGGATGCCTAATATCCATCAACAGCACCATACCTCGGAGGCTTTTTCGGTCACGCAGATACTCATCCAGATGACGGTGCCAGTGCTCTTTTACAGAAATAGGAACTTTCGCATAACCGTATCCGGGTAAATCCACTAATTTGGTCTCGTCATCGAGGGTAAAAAAGTTGATCAACTGGGTTCGGCCCGGCGTCTTGCTGGTTCTCGCCAGCCCTTTCTGGTCGGTCAGTGCATTAATAGCGCTGGATTTACCTGCGTTCGAGCGCCCGCAAAAAGCGATCTCGGCTCCCTCATCTGCGGGACACTGAGACAGCGTCGCGGCGCTGGTGACAAATTTCGCTGTTTTGAACTTAATTGACATTTTTGATCGTATTATCCCAACTGCAGTTGCTTTGTTATATAATGCGACCCGCATTCTAGCACCCTCTTTACGATTAGAGCGTGCCTGGTGACACCAACAGTTGCCTTCACACAGAAAAGTGGACTTAAGAAGTGACGCTATGAAAAAAATTATCATGTTTGCAGTACTCGCCCTTTTGGCGCCAATGACTTACGCAGAAGGTAACGCAGCGAAAGGCAAGGATCTTGCCGGAACCTGCCTTGCCTGCCATGGAGAAGTCGGCAACAGCCCCGCGCCAAGTTTCCCCAATTTAGCAGGTCAACACGCTAGTTACCTTCTTAAGCAATTAATTGAAATTCAAAATGGTAAGCGGGAAGTGCTCACCATGACTGGCATTCTGGACAATTTATCTGAAAGCGATCTTTCAGATCTCGCAGCCTACTATGCAGGCCAACCGCGAAACCAAGGTGCGGCGAAAGAGGGTCTTGTCGAGTTGGGTGAAGCGATTTATCGGGCAGGTATACCGCGGAAGGATATCGCTGCCTGTACCGCTTGCCATTCGCCGACGGGTAACGGTAACGGTCCAGCGGTATTTCCTGCACTTGCAGGTCAATGGCCTGAATATATCGTTGCTCAGCTAAAAAACTTTCAGACTGGAGTGCGGCATAACGACGGAGATTCCAAGATGATGCGGACGACAGCGATGGATATGAACGAAAAGGAAATGACGGCTGTTGCCTCCTACCTCTACGGACTTAAATAGTCCCTGAACATTGTAAAATAGTTCCTGAACATAGGATGAAGGGCAGCACTTACGGCCCTTTTATTATCCCTCCTGGAATGTCAGGATTAGACGGTAATAACTAACGAACGGGATAGCAGGCTGCGGCGCAACGCTTCGCAGCACGTATCACAAGTAATATTAGAAAAGAGGTAAAATATGGTTCTCAAATTGATGACGAATGGACTGCTGGTGCTTGCTTTGTTGCTATCTTCGTTAGTTTGGGCGGAAGGCTTTCAATATGAAGAAGGCACCCACTATGTGCGACTGGACGTACCCGTAAAAACCCGTAATACGAACGTTGTCGAGGTTACCGAATACTTTTCCTACGGCTGCCCGCACTGTTATCGCTTCGAACCGCTGATTCAGCAATGGAAAAATGACCTTCCTGTAGACGTCGAATTTAACCGCACACCGGCTATTTGGAGTGTTACGGGGTATGAATTGTATGCCCGAACCTACTATACGGCGCAGGCACTGGGTGTACTCGACAAAATCCATTACCCGCTGTTCCAAGCAATACATGAAGACAGACGTTCGCTACTTGATCTTAAATCGATGACCACCTTCATGGCCGAACACGGCGTTGAGCCGGAGACCTTTGTAAAAACATATTCCGACTCCTTCGGTGTTAAGGCGATGTACCAGCAGGCTGCAGCGCGGCAACGGATATATCAATCAAACGGCGTGCCAGCGATTATAGTCAACGGCAAATACCGTGTTGAAGCGGGAATGGTAGGCAACAGTAATACAGGGATGTTGCAGGTGGTTAACTATCTTGTTGAAAAGGAACGCGAATTGATGAGCGCCGGGGCGGGTTCAGCAGGAGCATAAAGGCTTGAGCTTGGTTTTGGCTGACCCTTAGGACGCTAGTTTATTATTTTCTTCGGCATAAGATATGTCCACGCGTTTTCGCAGTTCCTTGCCAGGCTTGAAGTGCGGCACGAACTTGCCAGGTTTGTGAATACCGACCTCGCCTGTCTTTGGATTACGAACAGTCCGAGGTTTACGAAAATGATTCGAAAACGTACCGAAACCACGGATTTCTATACGCCCACCTGAAGCAAGGTTATCAGACATAATTTCAATCAGCGTGTGAACTGCCAGGTCAACGTCTCTGTTGCTTAACTGGTCGAGTTTGTCCGACATCCGTTCGATGAGTTCCGACTTTTTCATTTGGGTCGCCCTGATTGTCACATCAGCCATCTTACTAAAATATTTATACGTTTCAATGTGTTATGGGAATTCACTAAGGTGATCAATTGCAACCGAGTTTAGCCCCGATGGGTTTAATATGCGAAAATAGCCGTTCCAGGCATTTACGACGTTGAATCGAGTGCAGCGATCAACTAGAATTCGCCATGGCGCGATACTACCTCCTCTGGGCTAAATGCCTTGCTTTTGCAGTAAGTGATTACTCACGTAGCTGCCTGCATCCAACCCTGCGCCAACTAACCAATTATTCCTATCTGACGACGGATTATCGTTCGCCGTCTCAACTTTGTTGTGCCCGTACGGAGAGCTGAATGGCAACGATTTTAGAAGGTGTGTCACGTACTTTTGCGGAATTCCTGCTAATTCCCAGGTTAACCAGAAAAGACCAAAAACCAGATCAAGTTGATTTATCGACGCCACTATCGGCTATCGAACCTAACCAAACACCGCGGTTCAAGATCAATACGCCGGTGGTATCTGCCGCGATGCAGTCTGTATCAGGGTCGCGCTTAGCGATTGCTCTGGCGCGACAAGGCGGCCTAGGCTTCGTTTTTTGCTCACAGGATATTGCCAGCCAGTCTGAAATGGTCCATCAGGTTAAAGCCCATAAAGCAGGGTTTGTGTCCAGTGACTCAAATGCGAAGTCCGATACCACGCTGCTCGAGGTTATCGAATTGATGAAACGAACAGGTCATTCCACGGTTCCCGTCACTGACGACGGTACTGGTAGCGGAAAGCTGCTTGGTCTGATTACGGATCAGGATTTTTGGGTATACGAGGACGACTTGTCAAATACGGTCGGTCAGCATATGACTGCCATGGAAAAAGTGATCTTTGGAGCCGAAGGCCTCACGCTAAAAGAGGCGAATCGGCTACTTCACCAACACAAAAAGAATTGTCTACCAATATTGGATACTCATGGTCACCTGACTTCATTGGTGTTCAAGAAGGATTACGAAGATCACATGCGCCACCCCTATGAGTTGCTGGATAGCTCAAAACGGTTGTGCGTAGGTGCGGCTATTAATACTCATGATTATAGGGACAGAGTCCCTGCGCTGATCAAGGCGGGCGCTGATGCGCTGTGTTTCGACTCATCAGATGGGTTTACGGAGTTCCAGAAGGAGGGCATAGAATGGATTAGGAACCAGTACGGTCAGAACATCGTTATCGGCGGTGGTAATGTCGTTTCCGCTGAAGGTTTCGACTATCTCGTTGAAGACGGTGGTGTGGACTTCGTCAAAGTTGGTATGGGCGGTGGATCTATTTGCATCACACGAGAGCAGAAAGGGGTTGGCCGAGGACAGGCGTCAGCTCTCATGGATGTCGTCCAGCGTCGCGATGAATATCTCTCTGAGACGGGCCGTTATATACCGATCTGCTCCGATGGTGGCCTGGCTAACGATACACAGATTGTTATTGCGCTGGCGATGGGCGCCGATTTCGTCATGATGGGCCGGTATTTCGCCATGACAGAAGAGAGCCCAACCCCAAAGACCTCCATCAATGGGCAGATGTATAAACCATACTGGGGAGAAGGGACGAATCGTGCGCAGAACTGGCAGCGATATGCGGAAGATATGTCCACTCCAGAAATGGTTTTCGAAGAGGGGGTTGATGCCTACGTGCCGCTCGTTGGCAGTGTGGCTGAAGTGCTGAAAACGACACTCTATAAACTGCGATCCACGATGGTCAACGTCGGTGCTGATGGCCTCTCGGAATTCCGGGAACGTTCGATATTAACGCTGGTCTCCGAACAATCAGTGATTGAAGCCGGTACTTCCAGTGTGTTCCAGTTTAGTGCCACCAGAGATATCGAAGAATCAAACTGGGGCGGTAAGAGTTAATCGGGCTGTTAACTGTTCAGGTAGTCAACAGCTACCGGTTCGGTATAATGCCCTTCGAATAGAAAGAGAGTGTATAGAGTGACTAAGTATAAAGTTTTGGTATCCGTGGTCAGTATCATCATCGCCGGCCTAGCCATTGCCAGTAGCGGTGACATTGCTGAAAGAATAAAAAGAGTGGGTGATGTCTGCATAGAAGGCGCGGACTGCGCGTCTACGAGTGCGCTAACGATGGTTGCCGCCAGCGGTGGCGCCAGTGTCGAAGCCAACTTCAACAAAAGCTGCGCTACTTGTCACAATGTAGGTGTCGCTGGAGCTCCCAAGTTTGCCGATGCAACGGCTTGGGCGCCAAGGATAGCCAAGGGCATGGATACGTTGTACGCGAGTACTATTAATGGACTGCCACCTGCCATGCCCCAGAAGGGCATGTGCTTTAGCTGCAGTGACGATGATCTTAAAGCGTTGGTTGATTATATGGTAGCAGCGGCGAAGTAGGACGTCACCTGATCACCCATTGTTACGGCGGCCGGTTTAGTTTTCGATAGCCAATTGCCTCAACTAAGTGAGGGGTCGTAATGCGGCCCATGCCGGATAAATCTGCAATAGTGCGTGCCACTTTTAAGATCTTAAAGTAGCCCCGAGCGGAAACTCCAAGCTGGTTCACCGAGTCATCCAGGATTCTTGTATCGCCCGCGGACAGCGCGCAGTGCCTGGCGATTTGCTCGTTATTAAGTTTGCTGTTCAAGATCCCCTGGCGCGCTAACATCAACGTTCGTGTCGTCGCTATTGTTACCTTCAATTCCAAAGGTTTTCCCTCTGTTCTGATCTCGTCGCTTAAGGTGCCGGCTGGCAAGGGCGGTACCTCAACGTGTAGGTCAATCCGGTCCAGCAGTGGCCCGGATAAACGAGACCTGTATCGATGTATCTGTTGTGCAGAACAGTCACACTGCCGAGTGCCATCACCAAAGTAACCGCATGGGCAGGGGTTCATTGCTGCAATTAATTGAAACTGCGCTGGATATCTAACCTGCCGTGCGGCTCGACTGATCCAGATTTCACCAGATTCCATAGGTTCACGGAGCACTTCGAGTACTTGGCGTGAATACTCGGGAACCTCATCGAGAAACAGCACGCCATTATGCGCAAGCGAAATCTCGCCCGGTTTCGGTGGGTTACTACCGCCAACCATAGCGACTGCGCTTGCTGTGTGGTGGGGTCTACGAAATGGCCTTTGTCTCCATCTCCTGTAGTCGAATAGTTGTCCCGAAACGGAGGCGATAGACGCAACTTGCAGGGATTCTTCCAGGCTCATCTGAGGGATGAGTAACGGAAGCCTGCTAGCGAGCATCGTCTTCCCTGTACCGGGCGGCCCGACCATTAGCAGGTTGTGGCCACCAGCCGCGGCGATGGTCAGCGCTCGCTTTGCCGAGGCCTGGCCTTTCACATCGGCGAGTGAACTTGTCAGCATATCCTCTGGATCTGCCTGCGGTTCAATCGGCCTTGCGAGTGGCTTGCACGTAGCCAGATGCACCAGCACCTCGTGTAGGCTTGAGGCAACGTATAGATCTTCTGATTCCGCCAGTGCTGCCTCCAGCTCGCAAACTTTTGGTACTACGAGTCGCCTGCCCTGGCCTTTATTGCGAAGCGCGGTGGGTAATATCCCGTGGACTGCTCGAAGGGAACCCGTCAGCGACAGTTCCCCGAGGAACTCATAACCGTCTATGCAGTCACCCGGGATCTGGTTGGATGCCGCTAGAATTGATACCGCGATAGCGAGATCATATCGACCGGTGGATTTGGGTAGGTCAGCTGGCGCTAGATTTACGGTTATCCTCCTTGATGGGTATTCGAAGCCGCTGCTCGTGATTGCAGCCTTTACTCGGTCCTTGCTTTCCCTTACCGCGGTTTCAGCGAGCCCAACAATTAGCGTTTTGGGTAAACCGGAAGACACAACTGCTTCAACGGTAACCAATGGCGCATCAATGCCTAGTTCAGCGCTAGAAAAAGTGGTTGCGACTGTCATCAGCTCATTGTACTTGTGCGGTCCTGCTAAGCTCTGAGCTTTGGGCCCCTAAAGGCGTAAGCGTTTGGCGCCCAGTGCTGCCCAACTCTGGTGCGGCGACAGCTTTTAGTCGTCGCTCTATCGCACCATGCTAGTGCGAACCCAGTGCCGTACTCTATCAAAAATACTCTATCCCATTGATTATAATCAATTTATATAAGTTGGCACGGTCAGTGCTTTATATGAGCCGACACCAAATGATCCATACCGTTAGATCAGCGTTGTTGAACCCACTTGATCGGTTGGAGTTGGTCATATTGGGAACGATTAACGCCGAGCTCGAGGGATCGACATTGATGACACAGAATGACGTATGTATGACCATTCGCAACGTACGAAAGGCCTCTTGGCCCAGAATGGGGCTATCATCGACTCTGTAAATTCGTTACATTGCCTAAGTTCTAGGTGAAGCTTTGCAAGGAGAAAATTAATGAAACTAGTCTCTGCAATTATTAAGCCCTTTAAACTTGATGACGTTCGTGAGGCGCTGTCAGAAATAGCTGTGCAGGGGATGACAGTGACAGAAGTTAAGGGTTTTGGAAGACAAAAAGGTCACACGGAGCTCTATCGTGGTGCGGAGTATGTAGTCGACTTTTTACCCAAGGTAAAAATCGAAGTCGCTATCGCGGATGAAAACCTTGATGCCGTCATTGAGGCCATTTCAGGAGCAGCCAATACCGGGAAGGTCGGTGATGGTAAGATCTTTATCAGTACGCTGGACGACGTCATTCGAATCAGGACCGGTGAAACCGGCTCAGAAGCGGTTTAACGTGTGAGGTTGACGTTTTATGGGGGTGGTTAACACCCGCCCACATAATCCCTTTGTTAATCGGGTCCCCGAAAGACAAAATTCCCCTATAATACCCCCTTTGAGCATGACCCCATGGAGTCAGTATGCGATACGTGAGTACACGTGGTGGAGTTCAAGGCCTGTCCTTTTGTGATGCTGTGATGATGGGCCTGGCGGATGATGGTGGATTGCTGGTGCCAGAGACGATTCCCAATGTCAGTGCCGATTTGCCGCACCTTGCCGGTAAGGGTTATCTGGATCTAGCGGCCTATGTCATGGGTCAATTTATTGACGACATTCCCGCCGCCGAACTACGCTCAATAATTGAGCGTAGCTATGGGACTTTCGACAGTCCAACAGTAACGCCACTTGTCGACGTTGGCGGTGTTCATGTCCTAGAGTTGTTCCATGGTCCGACACTGGCTTTCAAGGATGTTGCGTTGCAGTTTCTTGGTAATGTCTTTGAATATGTACTCAATAAACGCGGCGGCCGATTGAATATCTTGGGCGCGACCAGCGGAGACACGGGCAGTGCTGCGATTGCAGGCGTTCGAGGCAAACAAAACATCAATATTTTCATCATGTTTCCCGAGGGCAGGACGAGCCCACTCCAGGAAAAACAGATGACCACCGTTTTGGATGCTAATGTGCAGAACCTTGCCATTGAGGGAAGCTTTGATGACTGTCAGTCGATCTTGAAGAGTATTTTTAACGACCTGGCATTCAAGGATGCCTACGATCTTGGCGCCGTCAATTCCGTTAACTGGGCTCGAGTTCTCGCTCAGGTTGTTTACTACTTTTCAGCTTACGTGCAGCTTGGGTTACCAGCGCGATTTGAGGTTGCCGTACCAACGGGTAATTTCGGCAACATATTTGCGGGTTACATTGCCCGACGTATGGGGTTACCTATCGATACGTTGATCCTGGCCACCAACCAGAATGATATATTGCATCGATTTTTTACGACTGGTCGTTACGAGAGGGGTGAAGTTCACCTCTCCCATAGTCCAGCAATGGACATCCAGGTTGCCAGTAATTTTGAACGATACCTCTATTTTGAATTTGGCCAATCACCGGAAAAAGTCAAAACTTTCATGAGCGACTTTTCAAGTACCGGAGCGGCTACCACTAACCTCGACTCACTGGATACCAACGCCGCTTTTACGTCAGGTCGCGTGTCCGACGAAGATACGCTGGCGACGATTGCCAGGGTATTTGAGGAGTCCGGGTACCTTCTTGATCCACATACGGCTGTTGGGGTTCAAATTGGTCTAGCTAATCGGCGATCCAAAGTCCCCCTGGTCTGCTTAGCGACCGCACATCCTTCTAAGTTTGATGACGTTATTGCGCAGGCGATCCCAGGTATTGAAGCCAGCCACCCAACGCTTGAGTTACTAAAGGACCTACCGGTGCGAAAGACTTTACTCGAGGGAGAGGTCCGCATAATCAAAGACTTTATTTCGACTTTTAACGACCAACAAGTTTCTTGATTGCACCAGGAAGCTCTCTTATATCGTTTATAATCTCATCGGGGCTTGATTCGCCTTCGACAGGTTTACTTTTGGGCCTGAGCCACACGGTGTGCAACCCTACTTGATTGGCTGCATCCACATCTTTGATGGCGTCGTCCCCTACGTAGACCATTTGCGCGGGCTCACAACCCGTATGTGCTAGCGCTGCCTGAAACAGGTCTGGAGCCGGTTTAGGAGCACCTACCTGCTCCGCGGAAAAAGCAAAGCTAAAACAGCTATTCAACCCAAGCCTATTAATGTCCGCGTTACCATTTGTCAGGGCACCCAGCTGAAAAGAGCCCGTTAGTTCTCTAAGTGTCTCCAGGGCTCCTTCAAAAAACTCCACGTCGTTTCGTGCTGTCAAAAATATTTCCATTGCGCCTTCTGCACAAGAGGCAGCACTTTCCTGATCAAGATGGGGTGCAAGGGATATTTCAATGAGTCTTTGCCTGAACGCGGTAAGTCTGTGACCCAACGTGGGGTCTTCGCGAAGCAGTGTTTCTCTAATCGGCATCAGTTTGGCTGGCTCATAGCGGTATTCTGGTACTTCTTTCTCTAACCAATGCGCCAGAATTGACTCTGCCCGCCTAATGACAGGACCAACTTCCCAGAGCGTGTCGTCCAGATCGAAAGCGATGACTTTAATCATTTATCAGTTACCTTTTGAGCCCTTGGATGAGCTTTATCGTAGACCTCCGCCAGGTGTTGAAAGTCGAGGTGTGTATAGATCTGCGTCGTTGAGATGTCGGCATGCCCTAATAATTCCTGAACTGCCCGGAGGTCCTGACTCGACTCGAGAAGATGACTGGCAAAAGAATGCCGGAGTGTATGTGGGTGAATACGACCTGAGATACCAAGCCGAAGGCTCCATTTTTTTACTCGTTCCTGCACGCTTCGAGGGCTTATTCGTCTACCCCGCTCACTGAGAAAGAGCGCTGATTCATCTTCGAGTTTGCCTTTCGGCAGCTCTTGACGAACCCTCAGCCAGCTATTAATAGCCGTGATTGCTTTTGAGCCAACGGGCAGCACTCGGTCTTTGCCCCCCTTGCCTCGGACTTTCATTGAACAGTCATCAAAGGATATATCACCTATGTTGCCTCCGACCAGTTCCGCAAGCCGTAACCCTGACGAATAAAATAGTTCTAACATAGCTCTGTCCCTTAGCCCATGCCAGTCAGAGGTTTCGATCTCTAGCAGCCTGCTCATTTGGTCGGTGTCTATCGTCACTGGTAAGCGAGAGTCCGATTTTGGCGCGGAAAACGCCATCGCCGGATTCGTCGTGCAGATGCCTTCGCGTGCCAAGTAGTTAAAAAAGGTTCGAGCCGCAGAAAGTCGCCTTTGCAAAGTCCTCCCTGAACGCCCCTGCCTCTTTCCCGCGCTGATATAGGTGCGCAGATGATGCGCGCGTACGTCTGGCCAGGCCGCAATAGCCTGCTCATCAAGGTCTTTTCTCAGCGCCGCCAGGTCTCTGCTGTAGCCATCAACCGTATGTGGAGATAATTGCCGTTCATTTGAAAGATGCAGGATGAATGCTGAGACTAGCGGTTGCAGTGGGCTATTGACGTTCATCAGCTATTTGGGCAAATGTTGCGGTAAGAGCTTTCCCAGGGTCTCGGCAATGAAGCTAATAAAAAGGACGTCCATGTCTGGCGTGAAGTATTCACTGTCGCTGCTACCGATCGCGAGCATACCAAGGCTTTTGTTTTTATCACGAATGGGTAAAACAGCGGCGGATTTAACTTTTTCACTCTGCGCTTGAAACAGGAAATCCTGTTCCCTGGGGCGCAGCATTCCGAGGGTTGGCACCTGGCTCCCCAGCAACGGCCCCACGTACTTTCTTGCAGACGCTGCGGGCAGTCGTGAAGTAAAATGGTTAATCTGTTTGGACTCTCCAAAAACTATCAGGGAATTCACCTTGCAACGAAAATCTCGTTTGAGTCCCTTTTCGAGCGCCGCAAAGAATTCCGAGCTTTTTTTCGCCGCCATCATGCTGAGAATCAACTTTCGACTCTTATCAAAGATTTCCTTGTTGCGTTCTGCATTCTCAACGAAAACCTTGAGTTGCCGTTTAGTCTCTTTTTGTCGATCCCGAATGACATCCAACTGTTTTTCCACCAGAGAGATGGTCCCTTTGCTTTTATGAGGAACCTGAATCTTTAGTAACAGGCTGTCTCTGTCGACAAAAAAATCTGGATTTGCCAACAGATAGGCAGCGACGTCCTTGTCGATCAGTTCTTTGCTCATAAAATATCCATTCTCATATTTGTAATCGGCCTTCATAAACTTTGCAGGCCGGGCCTGTCATCTTAATAGTGTCGTTGTCTCCACCCCAGGTAACGTTAAGTTGGCCGCCCGTGAGTTCTACCTCAACAGTCTCATCCAAAAGACCCTGTAATCTTCCGGCCACAACGGCAGCGCAGGCACCTGTGCCGCAAGCCTTGGTTTCGCCAACGCCTCGCTCAAACACACGAAGCCTTATCTTCTTTCGGGTCACGATCTCCATAAAGCCCACGTTAACACCCTCAGGGAATCGTGGGTGGCGTTCAACAAGCGGACCTACTTCCAACACCGGTGCGCTGTTTACCGAAGGTACGGTGATGACGGCATGGGGATTCCCCACGTTCACGGCTGATATTAAAAATGTATCGGCTCGCTCGGGCGCAAGATGTAAGTTGTAGTTGATCTGTGAGGTGTCGGCGATAAAGGGAATTTCCACCGGTTGTAGTGCCGGCTTACCCATATCCACCGTAATATTGGCGTCCTTCTCTAGCTTGCACGTGATATTGCCACTGCTGGTTTCAAGTCGAATAGTAGATTTGGTGGTGAGCCCTTCGTCTCTGACGAACCGCAGAAAACATCTAGCGCCGTTCCCGCACTGTTCTGCTTCGCTACCATCAGCGTTATAGATACTATAACGAAAATCACTCTCTGGCTCGGCAGGGGGTCGAACAGTCAGCAACTGATCGAAGCCTATGCCGAAGCGGCGATCGGATAGCTTCCTGATCAAATCAGGATTAAGCATGACCTGTTGGGAAATGAGATCGACCATCATGAAGTCGTTCCCAAGTCCGTGCATTTTGGTAAATCGTAGTAGCATTTTTTCTAATTTACTCGGGAAAACCGGCAATGCAACTTAAGAGCGGGGCTTCATTGACTCCAGGGCGAACAGATCTTCAATCGTCTCCCGCCTGCGAACGCAGTAGTGCGTTTGTCCGGAAACCAGAACTTCAGCAGACCGAGGTCGGGAATTGTAGTTTGAACTCATGACAAACCCATAGGCACCTGCTGACAATATGGCCAATAAGTCATCTTCTTCCAATGAAAGCGCCCGGTCTTTGGCCAGGAAATCGCCTGTCTCACAGATTGGACCGACGATATCCCAGTTTCTTTCAATGCTAGCACCGTCAACTTTGAACGACACGGGGGTTACTTCCTGCCAGGCGCTATACAGTGCAGGGCGAATTAAATCGTTCATAGCAGCATCCACGACCGCGAAGTTCTTCTCATCGTTGCCTTTTAAGGTATTCACCGTGGTAAGCAATACACCGGCATTGGCGACGATCATGCGCCCCGGTTCAAACATCAGAGACTGTGACCGACCGCTCATGGCTTGCTCAATTTCGCTGGCGAAATCGCCAATTTCTATCGGCACCTCGTCTCGGTACTGAACACCGATACCACCACCCAGGTCGATGTGTTCCAACGTGATGGACTGGTCTTCAAGCTTATCGACTAGCGAAAGCACTCTTGTAAGTGCATCGAGGAAGGGCCTTAACTCCGTGATCTGGGAGCCAATGTGGCAGTCGACACCAACAATCTTCAGTGAGTCGAGCTCGGTGGCTTCCTGGTACAACGTCAACGCCTCTTCAACAGAGACACCGAATTTGTTTTCTTTTAAACCAGTGGAAATATAGGGGTGAGTATCAGGATCGACGTCGGGATTGACTCGGATGGAAATTGGCGCAATGGCGTCTTTCTCGGCAGCTAGTCGAGCAATCCTGCGCATCTCTGAAGCCGACTCCACATTAAAGCAACCTATAGGTTGCTCCAGCGCAAATAAAATCTCCCAGTCTTGTTTGCCAACGCCTGAAAAAACGACTGAACCTGGATCACCACCAGCTTTTAGCACCCGCGCGAGTTCACCGCCTGAAACGATGTCGAAACCTGACCCCAGAGCAGCCAATGTCTGAAGAATAGCGAGGTTCGAGTTGGCCTTCACGGCATAGCAGATTCGGTGTGGATGCAGGGAGAACGCATTGTGAAAAGCCTGATAAGCAGACGTGATGAGACCCTCAGAGTAAACGAAACAAGGTGTTCCATGGGTTTCGGCAATTTCTCGAAGCGACACTTGCTCCATGTAAAGATCGCCGTCAATGCGGTGTAACACGACTATTTTTCCTGTTGAGTTATGGGCTGGTTCCAATTATCCGTTATCTGGGCATCACTGCCTTCTTGCACTTTGGATGAGACCCCAGGATCTTCATCCTGTGGCAGGTAAAGTGCTCCTTTCTGGCCGCAGGCCTGCAGCAAAAAAAGAACGATGATAAGAGTCGTGATGCGCATGTTGTGTCAATCAAACTTTCGAAGGGTGCAGTATACTTGAGCCTGGCAAAATCGAGAACTATCCAAAATAGCCTTGGCTAAACCCTACTAAACCCGTAATACAGATGAAGGAACCTTCCCCTTGGATGACAGTGAGTTTCAGGAAATCGTGGATGACGAATTCGTCCGAATTGAAGATCGTGTGGACGAACTCGAACTCGACGTCGATATCGACGCTTCGGGTGGTGTGCTGGCTTTCACGCTGGACAGTGGTTCCAGCATTATCCTGAGCAGACAGGTGACTAACCATGAGATCTGGGTCGCGGCAAAGTCAGGTGGGTTCCACCTTAAAAGAGTGGATAGCGAGTGGTTCTGCCAAAACACCGAGGAGAGTCTTGAACAGCTATTAAATAGAGTGTTTAGTGAGCAGGCAGGCGTAATGCTGTTTTAGGAAACATGTGAATAATGTCGAAAAGCCTTGTCGCCCTTGTGACGATGGCCGGACTGAATCCGTGCTCTGAAACCATGCTCTGAACCCATGCTCTGAACCCATGCTCTGAACCTCGCGAGCTTAAGGCCTGCTTCGTTTTTCTGTGTGCAAGGCGCCTGCTCGCCATCAAAAAAGCGCGATGGGTCAGGCGTGTCCTGCAAGGATCAGCCCAACCTTGAGCGAGCCCGCTCGATTGCCAGCTTAACTTGTGCTGGCGCTGTACCACCATGATGGTTTCTGGCCGCGAGAGAACCCTCGAGCGTCAATACGCCGAACACATCCTTTTCTATCAGGCTGGACATTGAAGCGAACTGCTGAAGAGATAGCTCAGACAGGTCCACGTCTTGTTCCAGCGCAACAGCAACCAGTCGACCCACAACATCGTGAGCGTCCCTGAAAGGCAAGCCTTTTTTGACTAGATAATCAGCCAAGTCAGTTGCTGTCGCAAAACCTTTCAGCGTCGCCAAGCGCATTTGTTCGCGCTGCGGCTCTATCGCCGGAATCATGTCTGAGAATGCTGTCAGACAATCCAGAACTGTATTGACCGTATCGAACAGGGGTTCCTTATCCTCTTGGTTGTCTTTGTTATAAGCGAGAGGCTGGCCCTTCATTACGGTGAGCAGGGCAATGAGGGAGCCAAATACCCGTCCTGTCTTTCCTCTGACAAGTTCAGGTACATCGGGGTTTTTCTTCTGAGG
>JABIVN010000492.1 GCA_018667205.1 Gammaproteobacteria bacterium
CCGCGCATCGCAATCGAAGCATTGGAGATGGGCTGTAAAGGCCTGATTATTCCCTCGCGCTGTCCTCCAGGACACAGTCCGAGTCACGTGGCATTCGAACCGCTTTGGTCGGTTGCGGCGCAAGCAGGTGTTCCCATTTTGTTTCACGTTGGCGGTGAGCACAAAATGAATACTGACTATCACAACAGTGGTGGCCCACAGGTACTGGACTTTCATGGTGGTGCGGAAAATTTCACCTCGACCAGTTTTATGACGATTCCGCTGTCGGTTTGGCAGACCATGTCTGTGCTTATTATTGACGGTGTTCTAGATCGGCACCAGAATCTGAAGTTTGGTGCGATAGAGCTGGGGGCAAGTTGGGTGCCCAGTTGGATGCGTTTTATGGACGCTGGTGTGGCAGCGTTCACTAAAGGGGAAGAGCGACTGAAAAACCTTTCGGCCAAGCCAAGCGAAATAATTAGGCGACAGTTCCGAGTGACACCTTATCCGCATGAGAACACAGGCTGGATTATTGAAAACACGGGGCCTGAAGTCTGTCTCTTTTCTTCTGATTTTCCACATGTTGAAGGGGGCAGGAATCCGTTGAAACGGTTTGGCGAATCGCTTGAGGGGATCTCAAGCGAGAATCAGCAACGGTTTTACCGTGATAATTTCATTGACCTTATGGGGTCAGGGCTGGACAGATCTCTGCACGATCATCCTTCACAGCAACACAAGCCAGGCCAAGGGTAACCTCAGTACTCCGATAGAAAAGCTGGACCTGGCCCGCGTGCAGGTTGTTAAGTTGAAAGAGCCTCTAGGGATTCCCAGTGCAACTCGCCAAAGTTGCCGTTAGGGTTTACTGGTTGTAGACAGACGTGGGTGGCGCCCGCATCCATATGTTCCTGTATACGGGATTTGATCGTGTCTGCATTACCCCACGCGAAGGTCGTATCAATAAATTTGTCACTCAAATTATTGATATCATCTTCAGTCAGCCCCATGCGGAGCCAGTTATTTCTGTAGTTGGGCAGAGCCTGATAGATTTTTGCAACCGGTCGGGCTAGTTCACGGGCTTTGTCAGGATTACTTTCAAGAATCACCTTCTGCTCGACGCATAACATGGCATCTGGTCCCATTATCTCTCGAGCAAACCTGGTATGTTCAGGAGAGGAAAAGTAAGGGTGCGCGCCTTGGGAAGCAGCTGCTGCAAGTTCCAGCATCTTTGGGCCCAGTGCCGCTATCACAGTGGCTGGGGGATCAGTGGGCTCGATACTTGAGTAGGGTGCCGCCGCCATACCTTGCAGGTAGCTTCGCATCGTTGCGACCGGTGGCCCATATTTAAGGCCTCGCACCCCCTCGACCAGGGGCTTGTGTGAAACGCCAAGTCCCAGCAAAAAACGCCCATTGGACTGTTCTGCCAGCGACTTTTGAGCGGCCATCGTCACACCCGGCTCACGGTGATAGATGTTCATGATGCCGGTGGCGACATTCAGTTTCTGTGTGTTCCCGAGGAGCCAGGAGGCCATGACGACAGGGCTTTTACCCACCGTTTCGGGAATCCAAAGGGTTCCAAAACCTAGAGACTCTATTCTTTGTGCAGCCTTTGCTGCATCAGAAGAGGTAAGTCCATCGAAAAAATACCAAACGCCCAACTTCCCTGTATCCAATGTTTACTCCAAAATATTTGATAGTCAGTGGGCATCATGCGTTACTCTAAAAGTTGGCACAACAGCCATCGTCGGGGTTTTATCTCCCGGGTACTAAACCGGCGAGTGGATTGGGGGCATTCAGTGTTTCATCAAACGCTTCGGCTAACAATTTGCTTCGCTCCATGGTCTGATTCCAATACTGCAATCTTTGGTCCTGGTTGAAGCGTCGAAAATCGCCTCGGTCTGGAATCTTCTGATACGGTAAAGAGGCAATGTATGATGCCGAAGGCGCGATAAGAACCAAACGCTCAAGGACCTCGGGGCGAACTCTTCGCCAAGGTATTGCCTTGTCAAACCAGCCTTTTGTAATGGAGTCTGTGAAGTGCGGATACAAAACCAACCCGTTACCGGCATAATTGTTAAAATCAAAATGATAGTCGATGATACCACCATCCCAATATTGCCCTTGGGGCGCGCCAGGAATGTCCCGGCGCCCAGACATTAATAACGGTATAGAGCCACTGGCCAGCAATGCGCTACGTAAGTTGGTGCTAGAAAGAGGTACGTGAACCGTGTCGAAGTCCCTGAACTCAAATGCTACGCTCGCGCCGGAACTGAACATTGCACGCTGAAAACCGTGTGCAAGGAACTTCCGATCAATGCTATTTGCGATAGCGGCGCAGGCCATGCCCAGTGCAACCGCGCCGCGGTTGTTGCTGTTGTTCAGGCCGCGTCCGCGTGCCGTTGCGATGTGCGTTGTAAAACGTTTCTGCTGAGTAATATGAGCGGCTGTACCCGGTGAAAGAAGACCATCCATGACCCATTCACACAACCCATCTACAACTTCTGTCAGGTTGCGTGTTTCATTCTCTTGCCACGTTTGGTTCAGGTAACGGTCCTGTAGCGTCTCAATTGCCTGGGCGGGGTCAGGCGCCGCAAGCGCTGCGTGTCGCCAGCTTCCAATAGATGAGCCGTATAGTTCCATTGGGTGATGACTGCGTTGCAGGAAGTCGCCGAAAAGAAACCGGTCAAGATGGCCTAAGCCCAATAGTTTGGCTCCGCCAGACGCACCGACCATCGCCTGAAATAAATGCGGCTGCCAGCCCTCGGCAGCTAGTCGCTCGCGAGCAATTTTTCCCGCGATAATCGTTAGCGGAAATGTTGATGCGAGTGGGTCTTTTATTTTGCCTCCTTTGCTCGGGCGACTATTGATGCTTCGGTTAATTCTTTGAGCCACTCGTCTGTAGCTCTATCTTCAAGAATCTCAATAATTTCACCATCTGGACCTTTAATATACGTTGTTTTATGTAAACCCAGGTCCTGCGGTGTCGTGTTGGCGTGGTAACCGGCATCCGTCACCTTGCGATACAGGTCATCAACGTTGTCGGTTTGTAATGCGAAGTGCGTGACGCCCTTATCGGAGGGGTTGTAGTCCAAAGGAAGCGCTCGTCCTACAGGGTTGTCCCATTGCCAGAGCTCAATCATCGTATCGCCCGCGCGCAGCCAGACAACCCTGCCCCTGGCGTTTTCCATGCCAACAACATGACTCAGGCGGTCATTTCCTGGAACATCCGAGTCAAAGATGACCTCAAGCTCAAAAAGGTCTCTGTAGAAAGTCAGCGACCTATCCATGTCGCTGACGCTGATGCCAGTGTGGTTAACTCGGGTTATCGTCATTTCATGGTGTCCGTTTCATTTTGTCCGTTCGGCGTTGTGATAAAGAGGATTGTCGCACAACTTTTCGGGCGATCTTTTCGGGCGACAGGCTCCTTATAGAGCTTACTGCCTAAAGCGACTTGCCTTGAGTATGGGCGATGATCCATGAGCGAATATCCGGGAGTGCATCAAAAGTCCTGGGAACACAGAGTTGGAAGCAGGCGGACGTACTGGCCAGTGCTGAAATATCTTTTATGTCGGTAGACAGGGCTGCTTTGCTTGTAAAGTCGAGTAAAAAACGGTGACTTAACAAACCGACAACCGCCTGCTGCGTCGTGAGTGGCTTTATCTGAATCTCGTCGTCGGGGGTTGGCTTCAGAAAATAGATATTTTTGAGTGGGCGCGGTTCTGCGCAGTGAAAGCCGGCCGATATGCCAGTTTGCGACAAACCTAGTTGCCATTTCCCGTTGTAGCTTTTGGTTGCGCCAATGTCTGTGAATGACGCTTTCAATGTTTCAAAAGAGTCTTCCCATATTCGTAGTGAAGGGTGGCCAGGCATAACGTGGAAGCCTGAGGCGTGCTTGTGCAGCCAGACACAGTCGTCGGCCAGGAAGCGGTAGCCATTGGTAGCAAAGTTTGTTGCGAGCGTTGATTTTCCAGCACCGGAGTTGGCGATAAAAACGACAGCACAATGATCGATTTCAACAGCGCTCGCATGAAACACGAGTCGTTGTTGCTGGCTTAACGCCAGAGGGAATACCAGGTTATGGTAGGCTTCTTTTAACAACCCGTGTGAGACCCCTGGGACGGGAGTGGCCTTGATCTTGTCGGCATTGCCGCTGACAATGAAGTCTGCGAGGCCTGAAAACCTGATGAGGAAACTCTCGCCCAAACGGTAAAAAACTGGGTGAAACGTTCCACCTTTTTGTGGCCACTCGTTAAACGCGGGCTCTTTTTGGGGAAGCTGCTCACGGGGATCTTCGATCTGCCAGGTTGGCATGGCGGGGTGCTCAAATGACGCGCCGATAGTGTTCAAGTCGTCAGTGGGGTCGTGAAAGTAGCCTGTTCGGTACTAAGCAAAGCGTAGTCGATCATTTGAACGCTGTTGGCGATATCGCGACGGTTTCGCTCATGAAATCGACAGACTTAATTGTCGTGCAACGTGACTGACGTCCCAACGCCAACCGGCTAGAGCGGGCTATACTCGGTAGCAAATGGACGCTGAAATGGCGTCCGTTAGCGCCAGGATGCGCTGGATGCTTTCTGACCGGTTCGGTCATGCCGGCATTTTCATCGTCATTTTTATGATTATTTTCATCATGCTCAACGCCTGGGCAGGGTTATCTTGCACCTTTTCTCTTTTTGCCTTTGCCACTGTGACCATTTCTACCCCCAGCATCTGCCGAACCGCCGCCTGACCCATGGGTCAGACGACTCAACTTGCCGAACACCTCCAGCTTAGGGCTTTTGTAAGGCTTTCGAGACGCCGTGGTGATGCCAGCATTTTCTGCTGCTGAGTTTGAATTGTTATCCAGATTTTCCATCTTAGATTCCGTGAATTAAAAGATACGTTTCAACGTGTCGTGTCAAACCTATTGTCCCCAAAGATAATATCGCAAAACAATAGATTCCACAAAACCCATGGTACCTCGTAGGGCATCTCGTCGTCGTAAACTTCAAAGTGACGGTTGACGTAAGACCTACTTATCCAGGCGTGGCCTGTTGACAGGCTCTCAGTTTTCAGCGCGGCCCTCAGGTGTTCAGTATAGTAATCAAAGGTCACTGAAAATTTCGCTTTTGTTGTCCTGGACAATACTTTTTTGGGTAGCAGTTCTCGCAGTGCCTGACGATGAATATATTTGTTCAATCCACCTTGATGCTTTAGGCGCTTTGGCAGCATAAAGGACAGTTGGATCATCGCTTTACTCGAGTAGGGTCGTCGGGTCTCAATGCCAAAGGCGGCAACGTATCGCTCGTTAATCAGGTGGTTCTTGATGAGATAGGCATCCTGCAGCAACGAAAGTTCATGGCGTTGGCCAGGCAGGCCTAGTTTCTTTTCATTCAGTGTAGGCTGGCTTTCAATCCGCTGTTTCAATTCAGCTTGTAAGTGTTTGAGCAACCATGGGTGTTGATTTGATGTGGCTGCTTTGCTGTTAATGATTTTTTTTATCTGTTCAACCGCGAAGTTGGGTAAGGTTATTACCCCTATGGCGCGCGCTAGTCGCCGGATGCCGCCGGCCAAGCTGTCACTGGCAATATCATCGGCAAGTGTGCTGAACAGGCGAGTCCAATTTTTCTCCACAAGGTCGTCCTGATACATCCCCGGCCGCCCCCCCAGCCATTCGTCACCGCCCCGCCCATCCAGCAGGACGCGGCTATTAGCCGACTGCACAGCGGCGAGTTCATTCGCTGACATCACAAGGTTAGGGAGTCCGGGAAGGTCCTTGTAAGTGCGAGCGGCCCTGAGATACGAGGAAAATTCAGGATAAGCCGGTTTAATTTCCTGGATAGTCAGGTTTAGGTGTTTGCCCACCGCGCGGGCGTAGTCGATCTCGTCGGCACGTGGTTCACCGGCAAAGTTTAGCGTATAACCGGTGAATCCAGGCGACGCCAGTTGATCGTGACGTTCAAGGTCGGCCGCCATTGCAAAGATGCCGGAAGAGTCCAGCCCGCCG
>JABIVN010000493.1 GCA_018667205.1 Gammaproteobacteria bacterium
TTAACGCTAGCTTAAAGGCGCTTGCCCCAGACGGTATTAATGTGTTTTTCGATAATGTCGGTGGAGATGTTCTGGACGCTGCGCTGGACAATATCGCGAAGGGTGCAAGGGTTGTTATCTGCGGTGCGATTTCTCAGTACAACGATATGGAAAACGTCACTGGTCCAAGGCTTTATTTGCGGATTCCGGAACGTAACGCATCAATGATTGGTTTCACAGTCGACCAATACGCAGAACAGTTCCCTAAAATGGAAGAAGATATTTCTGGTTGGATCAAAGAAGGCAAGATCAACCTGCCGGAGCATGTGATTGAGGGCGTTGATAACTTCCCCAGTGCCATCGTGACGCTCATGACCGGGGGTCACATGGGTAAACTGTTGGTTGCACCTTAAGTCGTTTAAGCCAGAGCACGCTTGTTTTAGAGTGCTCTTTTTTAAGAAGGCCTTGGGCCAACGCAGTTAAAAAGGCGTGGCTAGAACAGAAAAAACCCAGCTTAGGTTGGGTTTTTTATTATGGAATCGTTTTAATCGAAAGGTTTCTAAACTGGATCTTGCCGCCTGCGCTTTGTAATGCGATATGGCCGTTGCTGAAATTTGCGCTGGTCATCTTAGCGGTTGCTTTTTGGTTCAGCCAGACGCTGATATCGTTTCCCTTCGCAATGATTTTATATTGATTCCAATGTCCCACCGTATCCAAGTGCATGTAGGGTGGCGCGCTGTGGATGACAATAGCACCCGTCCGGTAATCCTGATTGGGGTGCATATCCCAGATATTGATCTCGTAGCAGTTACTCAAGGCAATATCTTGAGGGTCCTGACATCTGACAAGGACGCCTGAATTGACCGCGATATCGGGTTTAAACTCGACATTCAGTTCAAAGTCAGCATACAACTCGGTTGATACTAGAAAGCCAGAGCCCGACTGATTGGTGCTTTTCGTAATGTCAGCGATCGAAGCCCAGTTCGCATCCCCTGTCCTGGACCAGTTATCAAGGTTAGGCACACTAGCAACACAACTTGCAAGTACAAGTATTGATATCAGCGTCAAAACCTTCATTAAATCAATCGCTAGTTTCACCAAATGCTTTGTCTTTCCGCAATTACTGTCTTCTTTTCTCTGCGGCCTCTGCAAGTGAAGTAAGGGCTGTCTCGGTATCGTCCCATGAAATACAAGCATCAGTAATAGACTGGCCATAAGTGAGGGGTTGGCCCTGGACAACATTCTGGCGTCCTTCAACAAGATGGCTTTCTATCATCAGGCCCATGATCCCTTTGTTTCCTCTGCCGACCTGAGTCGCGATGTCATGAACGACATCTATCTGACGAGCCGGAATTTTTCTTGAGTTGGAGTGGCTCGCATCGATCATGATTCGAGCGGGTAAGCCAGACTGTTCCAGCATGCCGGCGGCATCTTCGACTGAGAACATGTCATAGTTAGGGTGTTTACCACCACGCAAAATAATGTGGCAGTCTTCGTTACCGGCTGTTTTGAAAATGGCCGACCGGCCACCCTTGGTGACTGACAGAAAATGATGGGGTTGTGATGCAGAGTTGATTGCGTCTATTGCTACCTGAATATCGCCATCGGTCGCGTTCTTGAATCCAACCGGGCACGACAGCCCGGACGAAAGTTCGCGATGCGTTTGGCTCTCGGTTGTCCTTGCACCTATCGCTCCCCAGGAAATCAAGTCTGCCACGTATTGCGGGCTGATCAGGTCCAGGTATTCTGTACCACAGGGTATTCCCATTTCACCAAGGTCCAGCAGCAGTCTGCGGGCAAGATGAAGTCCTTTGGTAATTTGGAAACTATTGTCTAGGTCTGGATCATTAATTAGACCTTTCCAGCCAACCGTGGTGCGGGGTTTCTCAAAATAGACCCGCATCACGATAAACAGGTTGTCCGATAACTTTTGGCTAAGCGCTTTTAGGCGGGTTGCGTAATCCATCGCTGATTCAGGGTCGTGGATTGAACAAGGCCCAACAACGACTAGCAGGCGGTCATCTTCGCCGGTCAGGATTTTATGAATTGAACGACGGGCGACACTGACGGTGTCACTCACCGTATCAGAGACCGGCAGGTCGGCAATCAGTTCTTCCGGTGAGATTAGTTCCTGCGTTTCCTGGATGCGCAGGTCATCGGTGATCACTGACATTTGCTGTTTTACTCAAAGGTTAAAAGGGCAGCTATACTACCACTACTGTTTCCCAAGTACTGCTATTCAAGTCCTTGATGGATAAGAATACTTGTGGGAACCGAAAGCCGTTATGGACTAAGATTTTGCCCGCATTAATAGCAGGTACGGATTTATGAGCCATGTAGAAAGAAACACCATAGATCTTCCGCGGTTAATGACGGTGGAACCCTTAGAGACGGTTAATACCTTTGTTGGACAAGCGGAATCCTATGGATTGTTGGGCATCTATGGGGGGCATTTTGTAGGTCAGGCGCTGTCAGCTGGATTCCTGACAGTTGAGAACGATAAGTTCGCTCAATCGCTGCATGCCTACTTTCTGCGTAAAGGGGACCCTGAACAGCCGATCGTCTATAAGGTAGAACATCTGAAAACCGGTAAAGGTGTTGAAGTGAGGAATATCTCAGCAATCCAGTCTCAGCAAGTTTGTTTCAGCATGATGGCATCCTACAAGAGACCCGAAGAATCTGACGAGCATCAACCCGAGATGCCTGTTGTCATCAGTCCAGAAAAGCTTTGTTTGGAGTTAGCGAGCAAAGAACAAAAGTTTAATCCCCCTATGATGATCGCCGGGCGAGCGGAGCTTCGGTTGATTTCTGATTCATTTGTCCCAGAGGACTTTACACCAGGGAGAGCGCCGGCTTTAAAAAGCTGGATGCGCTCAACTCACGAGCGTGATCTCAGTATCAGAGAGAGCCAGTGCGTGCTTGGGTTTTTATCGGACGGTACGCTGATGTTCAACTCAGTGCTTCCTTACGGCGTACCCTTCCAGACACATATGCTGACCTCGTTGGACCACAGTGTCTGGTTTCACCATCACGCAGATGTGCGCGACTGGATGCTGTTTGACCAACGCAGTACAGCCGCGGCTGATGGACGCGGCATGAATGAAGGTAAAGTCTATACTCGCTCTGGCAAGCTAATATTTTCCACCAGCCAAGAGTCAATGTTGCGCCGAATGCCCACAGGTTAGAGCCGGGCGAATTTCTACGATCAATCGTCAACCGATACTGATCGCAGAAAAACACAGTCTAGTGGGGATCACCGGGCGCTCCTCCAGGGTAATAGCGGTTTAGCTAGTTGATCTTAGCGATCAGGGCTTCATCACTAATCACTATTCCTTCAGGAACATAATCAAAGCAGTTATAACCTTCGTCGTTCAAGCCTGCATCGGGTTCTTTTTGCGCTTCATCGCTTCTGCGATGGGCGCCTATCTGTAGGCTTTAAAAGGTTACATCTTTCGGCCAAAGGCTTTTTGTACAATTAACATGATTTTTATAAAGGGGTAGATGATGGGCAGTGCTTTCAATGTTTTTTCAATTTCCCAGTCTACCAATGCAGCATCAAGGCGAGCATAAAACTGGTGAAACAGATCTTTTGCCCGTTCCGAAGATTGGTCGACAGAATCCATAGACATAGAAAACATCAGTTGCACGACAACAAGGTTCGTGCGGTAGGCATTGATAAATTTTTTGTAGCTGTAACCCTTGACGCCGTATTCAACCAAACGTTTATGGTAAAGCGTTAGCAGTGCTTGTTCTGTTTCCCTGCGGTCTTCAATAGAAATACTTTGCACCATCCATCGAACAATATCATTGACCGGATCGCCAATGCCTGAGAGTTGCCAATCAATTATCGCGAAGCGACCACCGTTCTCTGATGGCTTAATAATGTTGTCTGAGCGCAGGTCACCGTGGGTCAGTGAAAAGGGAAAGGGGGGCGCGGGGTTAAATTTAAACAACGGACCGAGTAGCGGCATGAGTCGTTTAAGTTCAGGGTAGGCTTCAAA
>JABIVN010000494.1 GCA_018667205.1 Gammaproteobacteria bacterium
CATTGGGATCATATTCAGGGATATCCGTTCTTTGCGCCGATCTATCAGCAAGATCGCGAGATCAGGGTTTGCCAGGGTGTAGATGACACCCCAACGGCGCTCAGCGCTATTCTTGAGCAAATGGATGGTTCCGCATTTCCGGTTCGCGCCGAGGATTTGCCGTCAAAGATCACAACGGTGCATCAGGTTGATAAATACCTTGCTACGCAATCGTTTAAGACTGTTCGAAAGCAACTGAATCATCCCGGGGGTGGCGACGCCTACAGGATCGAAGAGGATGGAGTCTCCATTGCTTACATCACCGATAACGAACTAGGTCCACCAACTGAGCCAAAAACAACCTATGCAGAATGGGTAGACTTCTGCCACGGGGTAGACCTGCTGATTCATGATGCCCAGTACACAGAAGAAGATATGCCCGCCAAGCATGGCTGGGGACATTCCCTGATATCTCAGGTGCGTCAACTCGCCGTTGATGCTCAGGTTAAAAACATAGTGATGTACCACCATGATCCAACGCGTACCGACTCAGAACTAGACGAGATCGCGATAGACTCTGCAAAGTTTTTTAAATCCAAGAACAGTAAGATCGGATCCTATATCGCCGCCGAAGGGCTGATGTTTGAACTAGCGTCAAGGAAAGATGCCAGGGCCACGACCATCAACCTTCACGAAACCAGCAGGTAACGCTATCAAAATCGTTTCATTTAACGTGAACAGCATTCGGGTGCGCCTCAATCAGCTCGAAGCCGTCATCAAAAAACATAACCCAGCAATTATCGGCTTACAGGAAACCAAGGTAACCGACCAAGACTTTCCTGTTGAGGAAATAAACGACCTTGGATACGACGTCACTTTTCATGGCCAGAAGACCCACTATGGAGTGGCACTGCTTTATCGCTCGGAAGTAACCGACATCAGAAAAGGCTTTGTTACAGACGATGAAGACAGCCAGAAACGCTTGATTAAGGCCTCGTTCACGACGAAAGATGGACGCGCCCTGTCGGTTATCAATGGCTATTTCCCTCAAGGTGAAAATCGAAAGCACGCGAAAAAGTTTCCAGCGAAAGAACAATTTTATGCGGACCTGCAGACAGACCTCTTAGCCTCACATGACCCAGACGAACTACTGTTCGTGATTGGGGATATGAACGTTGCGACGGTCGACCGGGACATCGGGATCGGCGCAGACAACGCTAAACGCTGGCTTCGGGACGGTAAAACAAGCTTTCTACCGGAAGAACGTGAATGGATTGCGCAACTGAACGAGTGGGGTTTGCATGATGTCTATCGACATCACTATCCAGATGTCGACGATCTGTTCAGCTGGTTTGATTACCGCAGCAGAGGGTTCGAACGGGAACCTAAAAGAGGACTGCGCATCGACCTGATCATGGCGTCAAGGGGTGCGCTTGGATACTCAAAGGATTCCGGCATCGACTACGACATCAGATCTATGGACAAGCCTTCAGATCATTGCCCAATTTGGGCCGATTTCGATATCGACCTATAATCGTCAGCTTATAGGTTGGATCTTTACCAGTCTCAAAGCAACGGTAACCGGCACGGTCAGGTCTATAGATTGCAGACCTGCAATTTTTCTTAGAGACTCAAGGCCATCTGATAAAGCAAATTGAGATGCATGGATAACAATGGGCCCAAGGCTAGTCACTTCGTAGTTGTTATTTGAGCTACGGGTAACCTTGACCAGTACATTTTTTGATAAATCCATTCCGTGAAGGTTCACGCTAAGCGGTATGGTCTCCATCTTGCTTTCACCTAAACCAAGAAGGGTGAACTCATCGATATTAAGGTTGGCGGTGACCGTCACGTCTGGATACTCCGCCACCTCAAATAGCATTGACCGGATCCGCTCATTTCTGATGGGTATCAAGGTTTCTACGCTGGTAAGGGCAATAGCGATATTCACATCCCCAGAGTCTTCTACCGTGCCCGTAATTGCGGTGAAACTGTGATTTTCAGCGATCAAATCATTTTTCACCGAGGCGAAACCAACATAGGAACCTACCGGATCAACTACCCAATCCGCCAATGAATGGACAGGGGCGGTTAAGCAGGCAACGAGCAGTAACAGATTTTTCATTTAACAAATTCTCTTCAAGTTTCTTGATTTAGTGACTGTACCGATTTATTTCATCTCTGGTTTCCAGAGCGACTTTTCTGGCTTTTTCAGCAAAGTCCTCTGCCTCACCGGCGTAAAGAATCGCGCGGGAAGATGAAACTAGCATACCACCGCCCTGCCCTGCGAAAACCATTTGCTTTACATCAGCACCCTGAGCACCCACGCCGGGTAGTAAAAACGTCATATCGCCGCAAATTTGACGAATCTGCCGGAGTTCTTCTGGCCTTGTAGCCCCAACCACCAGTCCTACATTGTTATTGGTATTCCAGTCATCACGGGCTTGCGTGGCGACGTGTTCATATAGCGTCAAACCGCCTTTCAGTAAAAGGTTCTGCAGATCACTTCCACCAGGGTTTGACGTCCTGCAAAGAATGAACACCCCTCTATCAGTATAGTCTAGGTAAGGATCCATGGCATCTTTACCCAAATAGGGGTTCACCGTCGTGGCATCTGCTGCGTATCTTTCAAATACTTCCCGTGCGTACATCTCTGCCGTGCTGCCAACATCACCGCGCTTGGCATCAAGCAGAACCGGCACATTGTGATTTTTCAGGTATTCAATCGTGGCCATTAACTCGTCTTCTGCCGCTTCACTGGCGTAGTGAGCAATTTGTGGCTTGTAGCAGGCCGCCAGATCGATGGTGGCGTCAATAATCGCCTTATTAAACTCGAATATTGGCCGGGAGGACACTTTGCAGGCCTTGGGGATACGACTTAGATCTGGGTCCAGACCGATGCAAAGCGTTGACCCGATTGAAGCCTGGCGCTGGCGCAAGCGTTCAAAGAAGTTAGTGGGTGTCTCATTTGTGGTTACATTAATAATGTTTTGCCTTCTTTTTTGAGCCAAGGGTTGTAATGTTCGTCACCTGAATGACATTGCTTAGGTAATACTTTTCTTGAGTATTACTTTGCTTAGGTAATACCTTGCTCAAGTAATGCCTTGCTTGAGCACACCTTCACCTTATCGTTAATAGATCCCTCAACTTGAATACAAGGGCAATCAAGTGACGTTTACCCTAAAGAGTATAGCCCAAGCATAGAATTTGATCGAGCCGAATTTTAACATTAAGTCTTTGTTTTTTAAGGTTTTTAGCAGACCATAAGGCGTTGGCGTAAAAAACCCTGTCATTGCTAATAAGCGACACTAACATCCCGAGGAAAATAACCTGCGAACATTTGTCTGCCGTGGATCTTGCCTTAGACCAGCTTTGAGATTTTAGCGCCGTCGGGCGTGTCCTCGATGGCATAACCAAGGTTATTAATCGCGTCACGGAGTTCATCCGATTGTGCCCATTCTTTGGAAGCTCTCGCAGCCTCTCTGGCTTTAACGAGTTCCTCAACGTCCTCAGGCACAGTAACTTGATGCCTGGCCCAATTGGCGATATCCAACCCTAGAACTTCATCACATCGAAGTAATGTCGCTTTTTTGACATCGACCGCAAGATTTGACCGAACCAGATCCCAAATGACCGCCAATGCTCTAGGCATATTAAGGTCGTCATTCAGACAGTCAAAATAGCGCGTCAGCGTCGCCTCGTCGGCTATTCCCGGTTCACCCCAAGCGAAAGCGGTTTCATACAACCGGTTAAGTGCAGTCTTCGCCGCGTCAAGACTCTCCAGGCTAAAAGACATCTGACTTCTATAGTGCGAGGTTAAGCAGAAGTAACGATAAACCATTGGGCTAAAGCCCTTTTCGCCAATAACCTCCAGGGTCAAAAAATCCCCAGTTGATTTGGACATCTTTGCTTTATCCATCCGCAGAAAATAACCATGCATCCAGAAGTTAGCCAGTCGAGTGCCTTTTGAAGCTTCGGTTTGGGCTATTTCGTTAGTATGGTGAATGGGGATATGGTCTTCACCCCCGCAGTGGATATCGAAGTAGTCACCAAGGTATTTCGCGGACATCGCCGAGCATTCGATATGCCACCCCGGAAACCCTCTGCCCCATGGGCTGTCCCATTCCATCTGGCGCTGTTCGTCTGCCGGTGAAAACTTCCACAGCGCGAAATCAGTGACGAACCGTCGCTCCCCTAACTTGACTCGAGCGCCCGCCTGCAATCCTTCGATGTCCAGACGGGCCAAGTGGCCGTAGCTCTTAAGTTTTCTTGAATCGAAGTAGATTCCATCACTGGTCGCGTAGGTATACCCCTTCTGTTCCAGGTCCTTTACAAACTCGATCTGTTCCGGGATGTGGTCCGTAGCCTTACACCAAATAGAAGGCGCCAGAATATTGAGTTTTTTAAGGTCGACCTGAAACGCTTTGGTATAAAATTCGGCCAGTTCCCAGGCTGTCATCCCTGTGCGTTTCGTGCCCAATTCCATCTTGTCTTCGCCGGTATCCGCATCAGAAGTGAGATGGCCGACATCCGTAATATTAATGACATGGTTCACGTTATAGCCGTTCGCAGCAAGCACGCGCACCAGTATGTCCTCGAACAGATACGTCCTGAGGTTGCCGATATGAGCAAAGTTGTAGACCGTTGGCCCGCAGGCATAGATGCCCACCTTATTGCCAATCAGGGGTTCAAAGGGCCTAACTTTTCGTTCATACGTGTCAAATAGTTGCAGGTTCATCACAATATCTATGCCGAGCGATGGCCGGCACTATAATGGTTTATGCCATGATCTCAAGCGGCAGAGACCCCTTGGGGAAACGCTGTTCCATGATTCGTTCGACTGTCTCTACAATCACCTGGGTCTGTGACTCTATTTCTATATTGACAGGATCCCCAGCCTGCAGCAGCGCAAGGTTCGTTCGTGTCAAGGTTTCCGGTATCAGGTTAATCGCAAACTGAGCCTTGCCCCGGTCCAGGGCTGCCACGGTAAGGCTGCAACCGTTAACCGCCAAATAACCTTTTTCAAACACAAACTTCAACCAATCCGCCTTGCCTTTAAAAATGAGCCTTTTGTTATTCGAGCTTTCTTCTATTGCGACGAGCTCAGAGGTCCCGACAATGTGGCCGGATAGAATATGCCCCCCCACTTCTGCGTTGGACTTCGCGCTGCGCTCGATATTAACCTGAGTCCCAGCCTCGATGAATTGAATGTTAGACAATGCCAGCGTCTCGGCAATTGCGTCAAACGACACGGTCCTATCCTCTATTCTGGTAACAGTAAAACAAACACCATTGACCGCCACACTCGCGCCTGTTTTTAGTTCCTGAAGCAATTCGTCAGGGAACACAATTGTAAAAGTAGTCAATCCTTCTTTTTTTTCAACAGACTGAATAGAGAGACAGGACTGCACGATACCGGTATACATGGGTTCTCCTAGAAGTCGAGATAATACTCCTGCACAGTTCGCAGGTAGTATTGCAGTGGTGATGCTGAAGCCGGCGTGGCGCTCGCAGCGTGTTTGGCCTTGGCCCTTGCCTCGTGAAAATGACGCAGCCCATAAAGTTCACGGGCTACCTGATCAAGGCATTGCATATAGGTCATGCCGCCGTCTTCTTTAGAGCGGGTCTTGGCTTGTCGCTTGATTAAGTCCAAGTCTGGTACTTCGTGATTATTCATGTGCGAGACGATAGTCAGCGGCGCGGGTAGTGTCAATGATAAAACCCACGGCCTAGGGCATTAGGCAGCATAGATATCTAATTGATAAATAAATATTTATTATCACCTTGATTCTTTAAAGGACGGTTGTCACATTGATTGATCTAAGAAGCGATACGGTTACCCAGCCTTCTGCAGAGATGCGGCAGGCCATGGCGGCGGCCGAAACCGGTGATGACGTCTATGGCGAAGACCCAACCGTCACCCGACTCGAAACACTTGCCGCATCGTTGACGGGAAAAGAGGCCGCCTTGTTCGTGAGCAGCGGCACGCAGGGCAATTTGCTGGCACTCTTGAGTCACTGTGAACGCGGTGATGAATATATCGCTGGTAATGATGCTCATACCTATCGTTTCGAGGCCGGCGGTGGCGCGGTTTTAGGCGGTATCCAACCGCAACCAATTCCCTTTAATGAGCGTGGTGAACTAGAGATAGAGGCCATTAGGCAGGCGATCAAGCCGGACGATTATCATTTCGCAAAAACAAAGCTGATATGCCTTGAAAATACCACTGCCGGCAAAGTTTTGGGGCTCGATTACCTGGCAAAATTCTCAGATTTCGCTCAATCCCGCAGCCTGGGCAGGCACCTGGATGGTGCGCGGGTTTTCAATGCCTCTGTCAAACTTGGGGTA
>JABIVN010000495.1 GCA_018667205.1 Gammaproteobacteria bacterium
CTACCCCAATGCGAATTTCCAAAATAAAGTGGTTAGAAAAGAACCTGGGTACATTGGCCGGGCAAGCGTTACCTAACAGCAAAAGAAACATTTAAGGATCGGACAATGATAAATAATTGGCATGAGCATTTAGTCGCCGATAGCCGCTCATCTGTTGCAAAACAATGGATGGCCAGGGGTGATCTCACAGAGTTAAACAAGCATGCTCTAAAGGCGCTGAAATCGGGTGACGCCCTAGTCATCACTGAGCTGGACATATTGACAAAATCAGTACGCGCTCTTAAGCAGGAGCAAGTGAAAAAGCCGATGAAGAAAGACCGGCATGAGATGAAGATTTAGCGTTTTTTTCAATGCCTTGGGTCCTGTCGATTTTGCAGTTTTGACCACTGATTTCCTGATTGGGCGGGTTGCCTGTAGGTAACCCGTTGAAGGGGACGACGCCGTATGGGCTGATCAAAACCTATGCTAATTTCGCCGTGGTTTATTTGATGCGACCAGTAGGCCGTATTATTGTTGGTGACGCCGCCGATAAAATGCGCATTGAGCGTTAAGAAAGCAGTTATGGTGTTGCTGCTGATCATGATTCCACGAGGGGGGCGGCTCTCCGACAACGTCGACCGACAGCGTCGACCGACAACCGGTGATGCTGACAGCGAAGGCCCTCATGGGTCTGTTGGTTTGTCCCGGGCTTTAATCCTGAGCCAGGTCGTTATGTTTTATGTTCTGGCTATTCAGTTGACCCTTGCCGTATCAGTGGGTCTTTTTTAGGGGCGTTCGCCAGCATTCATATTAGTTCGATCAGCCTGTATTTCATGAAGTCTTTCAGGCCGGCCCACTAAGATAAAAGCAGTAGCGTTTCCCAGTATACGGGTTCAATCAAGGGCCTGATTTCTTAGTCTGTCACCGGGCAATTGCTGCTGGTCCGTATCTGTTTGACGTTAGGCGATAGATGAACAGCAGGAGAGTCACCCGCTGCGTAAAGATTAGTGCAGAAAGTTCAGCCAAAAAACAACTTTTGGGTTCATCAAATCTTGAATACTGAGCGAATTCAGGGCCTAAGGACAAGGAGGTTTACCTGCGCTATATGGTTTCTTGTCTTTGTTCAAGGGTTTGCGTAGACTTAAGAAAATTCTACATTTAAGTATGAGTGACCCACCTATGAAGTTATTCGTAAACATCCTTTTAGTGACGTTAATGCTTGGTTTTACTGCTTTGGCTGATGCTCAAAACAATGGGGAGAGTGCTACTGTTACTACGGATGCGGTTGCTGCGTTGGCGGCGGAACTTGTTGAAGCGGCCGGTGATGATGCTGCAATAGCGGCGATTATTGCTCGAGAGACGGAGAACGGTAATATCGATGGTTTGGCGACGGCGCTAGCGAGTGCCGCGAAAAGCGTGGTGCAGACCAATACAACGGCTGCAGCTGCTTTGGTGATCCAGGCAGTAGTTGTTGCCGATGAGGCAAGTAAGGAGGTCCAGGAAAGTGTGGGCGAGGCTGCGTCGGAAGTCGCAAGAGTTGCCAAGACAAATGGGGATGAGGGGTCAGCAAGCAGTATCGAAGGGGCAATTCTTAGTTCAGATTCAGATACTGAGGAGGGGTTCTATGGCGCTGAAGCAGAAGCAGAAATCGCTGAAGCTGAAACCGCAGCAGAAGTTGAAGCAGAAGCAGAAGCAGAAGCAGAAGTTGAAGCTGAAACCGCTGAAACTGAAGCCGCAGCCGCTGAAACAGCTGCCCCGGAAGCTCCATCTTCTGGCGGCGTCAATTGTGAAACCGCTAGCCCGGCAGATAGCGCATGTCCCAATTAAGCGTTGTATAGAGCAAGAAAAAAGCCGCTGTTTGCGGCTTTTTCTTGTTCTGATATCAGCTCGGGGATTAGCGGATTAGCCCTGACCCAGTAACGCCATAGCGACGACTCGGGTCAGGATAACTAGCCAAGGGTGAGTCGCTATTACTACCGAGAATCGCTGCAGGCAGGGCGCTTCGGCGTTTGTGTCTGGTTTGATAGTTTGGCTGGGTCATATGGAACAGAAACTATCCTCGGGACCGGTCACGCTGTTATTAATCACGCCGAATTTAGCTAAGAGAGCGGAAAAAAATCAACCGCTCGTCAACAGGCTGTTTAATACAAAAAAATTAACAACCTTCAAACCCGTTGACAATAGCGCGCGTTCAATAAGTCCTCGTTTTTGAAAAGCCTGTGTCGCTGGTTCAATTTCACTTTCGGACAGTACTATTGGGCAGTGCCCTATCCTATTTTTTAACACGCTATTTGTGGGGCGGGCGGCAGAGGTCTTACTCATACCTCTTCAGCCCTGGTCACCATTGAATCCAGGTCATCATTCAACCAGATTGGGGTCAATAAGCGAACTTGGTTTCAACCAGAAAAGTTAATCGTAACAAGAATAGTGGGGGGATCAAAAACCCACCGGCCACGATGGGCGCGCAGTGGGACTTTACATTTCAGGCTTCACAGATGCGGCCTCACGCATCTTAGCCAATGCGCGGGTCAACCAAGATTTTGACTTGTGCTGGTTTGTTCGCGAGTTCTACAAAGGCTTCTTGCATGCCCTGCAATCCGACGGTTTTGGTGTGTAACGTTTCGGTCTGAATACGGCCGTCTACGACCAGGTCTTGAGCAATTTTGAAGTCTTCATTCAAATAAGCGATTGAACTGGTGAGGTTGACCTCTTTGACCAACCAACCCGCGCCGTTGATCTGAGATGCCCCGTTTGGTACGCCAACCAATGACACCTTGCCGCCTCGGCGGACCAAATCGACTGAAGTTTGAATGGTCGCAGCAATGCCTGCGCATTCAAACACGACATCCGCACCCGTCTGGCCGAGCGCTGCGTTTATTACTTCAGCGCTGTTTTCGCTGCGCGGGTCGATGAGTAGATTTGCCCCCAATGACTCACCTAGTTGGCGGCGCAGCGGTTCAGGTTCGATTAGCGTCAAATGTCCTGCGCCAGCGGCTTTAGCCGTTTGTAGCGTCAACAGTCCAATAGGACCGCCACCGATCACGACAACCGAGTCGCCCAGGCAAATGCCGGTTCTACGTACCGCGTGTACGGCAACGGTTACCGGTTCCAGTATCGCGGCCTGGGTATCACTCAGGCTGGGGGCAACGTTATAAAGACGGTCCAGGGCAAATGATATAGACGGTGCAAATCCACCATGTGGAGCGCTGTTCGGGTGCATGCCCGTGGCGCCGGCAAAAACGGTCTCGCAGTGGCTCGCATCGCCGCGTTGGCAGCTAGGACATTGGCCGCAAGCGGTAGCAACGCCAATCGCGACCCGATCACCTTCCCGAATGTTATGGCTATTATCGCTACTACTCATTGCGGCAACGGACCCGACCCATTCATGGCCACAGATGGATGGGTTGTAGGGTTCACCTGACAAAAAAGCGTGAAGATCGGTACCGCAAATTCCGCAGTAAGAAATATCAACGACTGCTTTACCCTGGCTGGGTTGCGGGGCAGGGAACTCTTCAAGGGTTATTGAATCTTTGCCAGTAACCAGCGCTACTTGTATCGAGTTAGTTGTCATTTGGAAGCCTAGTAAGTTTGAGCGTAAAAAGTGAGTTTGAGCGTAAGAATAGTAGGGGTCATGATTGTAGTGGTCAACTATTTCCGAGCCTTAGGTTTAAGGCATTGCTTCGTCTTGCCCGGTGGCAGGCTGCCGTCATGGCTATATTTCTGTAGCCAGTAAACTTAAGACATCCAGCAGTGGGAGATGCCTTGTTCAACTTCGCGCGGTGATCAACAACCGATCTGCGTCAACCATGTTGCTTTTTAAACGCTAAATCAGCCGGCGGCGGTCATTGATCATGATGATTGGCAAGCGCTACAAAAAAACGTGGTTAATGGGTACTACACGAAAATAATCATTTCGCACGTAATCAGCGCATGAAAAATGTGGGCCTTTGACGAAGCCATTAAGGTTTTCTCACTAAGGTTTTCTATTGGGTGGTCATCCACGCCTGTGCATTATGCATTGATTGTATCCAACGCATTGCTTTCAAAGCCTCTGACCTGTTTTTATAAGCGCCATAGGCAACCCTGTTTAATCCTTTTGGTGAAAAGCCTGATAGATGAGCTTCGAACCCTAGCAAATTAAGTTCATCTACCAATTTTTCAGCATTTTGAACCGATTCGAAACCTCCAGCTACGACGATGTATTCACCGTTTTGTGATTCTTCGCCGTATAGTTCATCGTCATGCAGTTCATCTTCATTTGAATCAGTGCTTTCTGATTCATTTCTCCAATGATCAGTTTCCGTTGCATTCTTTACTTGACTCTTCTCAATGTTTACTTCGTTTTCAACCTTAAGCGCGTTGCTTTCGGAAACAATGGACAAGCGCCTTACGACTGGACGTAACAATGTATCCGCTAGCATCGCGAATTCTTGCCGATCAAATTCACTCTCTTGCGAGACGCTTTCGAACCATCTTTGGATATTACGCCTAGGGAGCAGGTCATCATCCAGCGCCGCATTCACATGGTTGACGGCCAAAAACACGCTGAATGCGTAGGAAAAATAGTTGACCTGATCGCTCGTCGCCAAAGTTAAAAGCCCGATGCGCAGGGACTCAAGGTCTGAGACAGTCAAAGTATTGTGGGTAATGGCGTGTTTAATACCGGCCATCGAGTGACCCAACAGAGCAGCTTTTGCCTTGACCTCTTGAGGCTTTAGACTCGCCGCGATCATCAAACTGTCGAGTTCCCCTATTGCTGTCCGTGCGCCTTCTATCTCCAACAGCAAACCAATCTCAAGCAATAGCCGAATAATCGTGTCGTTTAGGGGTACAACGCCCGGTGGCAATAAGGGGTCTTTTACAACAATATAGTCAGTCGACTGATCAGTCTTACGGTGGCAACTGTCACATTGGTAATAGGCAAGCTCAGGAAAAGCGCCGGCAGGAAATGATGCCGGTGTCTTTAGCATTTCAAGGTTAGTTGAGGCGGACTCTGCTAGCCCGTACAACCAAAAGTCAATGGGGCCGAAGCTACCTTTACGTTCAACATAGTCTGCGTCTACCGCATAATGCATGGGTTGATTAATCGAGAATGCGGCAAGATCAAACAAAAGCTGCGGGTGCCCCGAACCCATAATGTCGTGGCTGGCGAATTTACGCTCATCGCCTAAATGGCAGGAAAGACATAGCTGAGCGCGCGTACTTGGCTCCGCCGTTGGAAATAACCCTTGTGCCAGGTTCTCCTGGTAACTGCCATTTTCCTTCGTATGGGATGAAATCCAGTTTTGCGAACCGCCGTGGCAAGCCTCACAACCGACACCATCAGAAATTTGAAAACGAGGGCCTCGGCTTTCCATGGCAACGTTATCGGCATGACAGTCAAGGCATACATCGGCCTTAGTGGGGTCTGCAATCCCAAGTTTTTTGGCTATATTCAATGACGCTTGAGACTGCAGCGTTTCATAAGAACGGGCGTGCGCATCCTTTGACTGCCAAACTCTATATTCAGTCAACCACACACGACTGGTATCAGATTTCTCAACCCTGCCGTGACACACACTGCTCGCACAACTGGCGACACCCAGATGGGTCGCAGGGGCGTATTGTGGTATCTCGACGGGGGTCGCTAAGCCTTCATCAGCGCCCGCTGCACTGCCAAACAACAGCGCCTCGATGATTACAACGCACGCGGCTAGTTTTCTACAAACCATGGTTTACCATCACTGTTTAAATATAGACGTTTCATTTCTGTTTCGTTTAAGGGGCGCGAACCAATGCGTCCAAACACCGCGATTTGTCCGCCCGTTTCATCAACGCCGCGATCTCTTTCGAGACCGCGGCTCAACGATAGCGCAGGTGACTGCGTTGTATATCTCGCGATTAATTCTGGTGCCGGTCTTGGGCTAAAACCATAAAAGTTAGGCTGGCTTTTCGGTGACGTTAGCTGAACGACCTTCAAACCATCGGCACCGTCGGCGACATAGGCAAACAAAGACGCGTTGGTGCTGGCGACTGTCACATCATGGGCGTCGGTAATGCCATCAGCATAGCGTTGTTCCAGCGTCATCGACTCAGGGTTCGTTATGTTCACTATCGCAAGCCCGTCTTCACCAGCAGCAACGTAAGCATAGGTCCGGGCCAAATGAATACGTCGCGCTGATTTAAAAGCAATGGTGTTTCCCGCGGTAAGCAGGGGCGCTTCAGGCCTTGTGACGTCAATCACCTTCAAACCATCTGCATCTGTGACGAATAGATACCTAAACTGTAGAACTAAAGAATGTGGGCTGCTCAGCGGCAGGGTTGAAACCAGTTGTGGTTTCAATGGGTTGTCCATGTTGAGTACAACTAACCCTGAATCTGCCAACAAATAGGCATACCTGCCACCAAATACCAGATGCCGCGCGCCTGCTAGCACGCCTCCCTCATTCCAGGTTAGCGCTCGATCCAGATTATTATTTCTGGGATCCCTATCCATTAAAGTATCAATATCAACAACAATCAGGCCTTCTTGTGAATCCGTGATGTAAGCGTATTGGTACAGGGGATGAAAGGCCTGCTCGAGATTCGTCTCGCGCATTAACGGTCCGGTGTTACGCGATGGTTGTATCGGTTGATTGGTTGGTAGTACCACGCAGGTGGCATTGTTGCTTTTTATGTGAATATCCTGACCTAGCGGGCTAAAAGGTGCGGTGACTATTTTTTGTGAAACACCTTTGTTGGCGATGCTCGCAACGTCATAAACCCGCGTGCCTTTGGAGCCCTCTGAGGCAAATAGGTACTCGCCGCGCAACTGCAGGCACTGCACCTTGCCGCTATCATGTGTCACTGCATCGGCCAACTCTAGATTGCGGGTTAGGTGCTCGGCATGGTAATCCGGGTAGGCGTAGCGTTGTAAATAACTACCTTTCACGGCCTGCGGCTCTGTCCATTCGGTCACCGTAACGGCTGATATGTGTTCACTGCCACCAACGTAGGCGTTGTACCCCAGGAAGTTAACAAACCCAGTGCCGTACATTAGCAACTGCGACATTATTGCGTTGTTATCGTTCTTCGCGGAAAGATGGCAGTCCTCGCATGTCTTGGTTTCAGTCTTACGCACGGTGTGCGCAAAATGAGGATTAAAGGCTTGGCTACTGTAGCCACTGGAGGATATTGGAGGCTGCTGTACGTAGATTTTTTCGCGGTTCGCATTTGAAGAGCTGAGAACCAAGGCAGATGTGGACCGAACCGGTGCTATTTTCCCGCCTTTTGCTGTCTCTCGGCGTCCTAACAAAAACATCTGATCACGAGATACCTGGGGATTATAAGTCGCGTAGTTACGACTTTCTTCACCGTCGTAATGCAATCGCTCGGTCTTTTGGTTTGCTTCGATCGGCAGATGGCAACCAGCACAGCTGGTCGTCCACGACGTATGGCACGCATAGCATTCCATCTCTTCATCAGCGTGAGCGAGTGCCTGGGTATCCAGTGGATCTGCCCAAGCTTGCGAACTTGTATTTTTACCCATTAACTTGGCACGAGCGGCTTTACCATTGTAGTTAAGATGGTCTTTATTGACTGAATCTTTGACCAAAGAAACCTTCCACTCCAGACCCTTGGTTAACACAGAGCGCTGGATCAACTCCCCGTTAAGCCACTGAAACCGCTTGCTGCCATCTGGGTTTCGGATCGCAGCCAAATCAGTACCCGCTCCTAGACTTGCAGGGCCGGATGTCTGCAACGAAGGATATGCGCCAACAGTGCCATGGCAGTCTTTGCAATCAATTTCTACTGCAGCTGCTACCTCGCCATAAATGTGGCCATTCCCATGGGTATCTTGCGCATAGTGGCAATCTACGCAGTGCATGCCTGCATCCAGATGAATCGATGACATATGTACCGCTTTATCAAATTTTTTGGGATCATCAGATGCCACTTGCTGGCCCTCTGCATCCAAAAGATTACCCGAGCGATCTCGCTTGAATACGGCTCTAAAGTTCCAGCCATGGCCGTGATAGTCCGCAAACTGGGTATCGTTAAGCTCGGGGTTCAGTTCAGATACTTTTTCGACAAACTCCAGGTCTGCCCATTTACCTCGGGGCGCAGCGCCTTCGGGGTTTCTTTTATAGACCTTTCGTTTTTCAGCTTCAGTGGGATAAACCTGCTCCTCTGGCCACATGAAAGGCGCATCAGCTTCGTAGTCCCACATGGTGTAACCCAAGAAACTATTCACAAACATATTGGGTTGATGCATGTGGCAGGACATACATTGACTAGTCGGTATAGCCCGGGTGAAGACGTGTGCTATAGGGTGCCCAGATTCACCGCGCGGAATGGTAGGGTCTTTCGTATTGGTCTGACCTTTATTTCCAGAACCAGCATAGTCTCCGGAATGCCGGGGATCCCTGTCATTAGCGTAAACAACATGACAAGAGGAACAGCCAGAAGATCGGTAATCGCCTGGCTGATCATTCGTGCCCAAGAACCATGTATGAGGATCGTTAAGCCGGGTCTTGGTCAAGTTCAAAACAGGTATTGATATACGAGCACCGGTGCCGGGTCCACGATTAGACTGTCGGAAATCGGGCCTGCCAGGCTCTTCTAGTCTTTGCAATTGACCAAATGAACTTGGGATACCCGTCTCCGGGAACAAATTAGTGATGTTCCGACCACCTCGTTCAAATACGCGAAAGATATCTCCCGGCGCAACGGTCTCCCAAGCGGGCAGCGGCAACAGATAATCGACAATACCCTTCGCATCTCGAACCTCTGGCGGCAGCACAATCGGTCCAAGTAATTTGGCTGCCTTGCCATCCTGCGTATAGGCCTCGCCAAAGATAGGCCGCTTGTAGGGCAAAACCCCATTGTTATAGGCCGCGGCAGCCCAAAACATAGCAGAGGTTGCCATTAAGCTGCGTTCTGCCGCCTCAATAATGGGTAAGTGGCAGGCTCCACAGGCCTCTCGGGCCACCCGATAATCGGCGGGGTTAGCAAACCTTACATACTCGGGGTTCTCCCTGTTAAGCAAGCTGTAGCTTTGCTTCGGGTTGGCGCTGGAAGGAAAGTTCCAGGTCTCTTTGTAATGCGGAACGGGGTGTGCATTGGCAATAACCTGTTGATACTCAGCAGAACCAATCTCCATGGATGCCTCTTTTGCTACTGTCGCATCTCCTCCATGACAGTCAATACAGCCTAGCTGTACCGCGGGGCTGACATGCATAGTTTTTGCATCGCTATCCGTGTGACAAGTAACACAGCCTTCAGATTTTAAGTGTGCGTCTGCGGCACTTTGCGATGCTGGCGCCGGAGCCACTGACGATCTTACTGGCACACGGTCGGGATCTGTTCCGCCGGACGCAGATACCAGCAGTGGTAGCATCATAACGACAGGCGCGAGTATGCATCGAGCGATAGAGCTGAGGTTTAGATAATGTACTACCATGTCAAAACCACATTAGCCAAAAGTGAGTAGGGATCTTCATTTCCATATAGGTCTTCAAAACCGTCTCCCGCGAATAGCTTTGCAAACGAGAGTCGGGCGACGGCATTCTGCGTCATCAGAGGACGCCATATTAGGGCGGCAGAAACGTCGATTCCGATCTGTTTGTCGATCTCACGTGTCGCACGCGCTATTTCTAAAACCTCGGTGTCGGCGAAGGCTAGATAGTTAGCATTAAAGGATAAGCGCAACTGGGGAAGCAGATCTAAATCCAGACCCGTTCCAACAAGAATGAGCCCGGGGTTAGTGAAGTTTGACTGGCCTAGTTCCTTAGAAGATCGCATAGAATTGAGCATGCCATTCCTGGACGACAGCGCGACTCTACCGCCGCCGATTAATGGCACGGCCTGGCGGATCCAATAACTGGTATCAGCCCCTGCGAAGATGGGGTTTTCAAAAACAGCATCAAACGCTTCGCTCTTGTCATCGTAAGGGTCACTGTCGCCCGAGGCGTAAACCATCGAAAACTTTAGTCTAGCCCAGTCGAAGTCGATTGAAGGTTCTGCCGCGAAAAACAACCCATTCACATCGGAGTCAGCGTCCGTAAAGACGCCGCCGTCCTCCTTGCCCGTTACCCAGTAAAGCATTGATGTTAGGTTTAGGCGCCCAAAGTGGCCATCACCGCCCAAACCCACATAATAAACGTCGTAAGTCCGAGGGCGTTCCAGGCCAAGAGAGGCCGGGCGCGCGATAAAATTATTGTCATCGAAGATGGTCTTTTTTTCACGGTTACGGTTATAAGCCAACAGTATTTCAGTCGTGAAGCCAAGCGTTGGCAGGTCCTGAAAATAGATGTTGGCAAGAAAGAGATCGTCGTCACGCAAGCCGGCACTAACATCATTCAGACCACTATTGACGTCTTTCTCCAAACGCCTGAACCAGGCCACGTTATATTGGACCTTATTATTCGAGCGATTACCGAATAGCCTTACCCCGAAGGGGGCATCCTGAAACAAAAAACCCCGAAAATCGCTAGAAAAAGGCTGAATGCCGACCCGGACGCTGTCGAAATCGTAGTTATCAGAGACGTTCCGCAAGTGCTTATCAACAAATGCACTCTGAATACCTATATCGGTTTTCTTTCTGGTTTTGCCTTCGCCAGGGTCCGCGTTAACGCCTAGAATTTCGTCAAGACGGGTATAGTTAAAATTGAACACTGGGGTGAAACGAAACTCCCAATCTACGGGCTTAAATATCGTGTCACCCTGATAATAGACGAACTCAAACGCTATATTTTGCACGAGTGCAGACTGGTCATAGCCGCCAAACACATCATTAGACCCGGGTGCGGCTGTAGATTGCAGGCCAACAGGGGTCGGTACAGAACGCGTCTCACTAAAGGTATCCGATATAGCGGTAACGTTAAAAAACCAGTCGTCTTTAACTGGAAAGTCAGCTTTAAGGGTATTTTGGTTATAGGGGTCGTACCATTTGTTCAGAGGTCCCAAGCTTTGTAAAATGCGCCAGCGATCCGGCATGGCTACGGCGGCGACATAGTCCTCTGGCCTTGGTCGTGGAATATCGGCCGTCAAGGCTAGATTTTGTGGCTCCCCGACAGTCTCTTCTGAATTGTTTGATACGGCTCTATTCGATACCACCTTGCTCGATACTGCGGACGATAAGGCAGGGTATGATGTCGATGTTCTGGCGATCAAAGATGGCCTAGGTACCGAGTCTGGAGAAGGGTCGAGTGCTTTACAGCCGGTGTTATTTGCCTGTGGTATCCAATCATTCAGGGCAGGTGCGCATGGCTGGCTAACTTGCCGTGTTGTAAAACGCTGCGGTTCGGCGTCGGGCGGTAGGTATGATTGAGTAGCGGCAATCTTCGTCGCTGTGATCGCTGGACCTGCAATAGGCTCAAAGCTTAGCCCAATGGTGACCTGATCTACTCCAGGGGTGAAAATTGATGTGATAGCGACGCGGTAGGTGTCCGCATGGCGTATCTCAAGCTCATTCTGCCTATCCTGCCCAAACGAAATGCTGCGAAATGGCGTACCTTGCAGGACATCATTGCCTGGCAATTTCTGATTAAAGCTGATCGCTTCCTGCTCATCCCATCTGAGCCTAAAGCTAGAAGCAGTCATATCGATCAGGTAGGGCACATGCCGCGATAGAACAATGCTCAGGCCATCTCTTTTGAATGCGTCTTCGTTCAGATCAATCCTTCCGCGCACAAGAGAAGACCTATCTAAGGCGGAGAGGTTTTCGACGGTTTGATTAACGGTTGGTTTGTTAACTGACGGCATAAACAAGGACGCAGCCATACCCAGCGACCGCACGCTGTCTTGCGTATTAACGGCTACTAATAAGGAATCTGCGTCAACCTCGCCTAAGACCGGCGACGTGAACAACCAGCCCGAGCAGCTAAGGATAATGATAACGCCGAGTTTTGCAGGTATTGTCAACGATGCTATCGCAACGTTTCTGCCAGAAAAGTGTTGGGATAAGGAGGGCTGTCGCTTGCCAAAGATTGCTGTCAACACTGGCTATTTACCCTCGCATACGTTTTCGTCATCGGAATCCGTAAAAGGGTTTTGGGGGCACTGCACATAGCGCAACCGGTAACCATCGGGGGCTAGCTGATCTGCACGAATTTCAGTCGGCGCGTTACCCACGCCGGACTCAAGCACCAGACCAGCATTATTCAATCCAAGAAAAGCCATCATTTCGTCTTGCTCCGGCGCGTCTCCCGCAACGCCCAAGCCACCCACGAGTTCACCATCTCGGTAAATAGGTACGCCTGATGCGAAAATTTGCAGCCCGTTAGCCAAACGCTCAGGCTTAGTGGCGCTTTCATTGCAAGAGGAATTGACATCAGTCCCCGCACCCGTCGCTGCAAAGAGGACGTGCTGAATAATTTTATTATAGGAAACATCGAGTTGAAGACCCGTTGAAAAAATGCTCCATTCGTTTAAGTCAGGTTCCTTGTTAAGGGGGCCACTCCCGGCAGATGATAATCCGTCGGGGAAAAATGGCCGGTGGATATTGCTGATAGATCTTATCGAGTAAGCGGTGCCGTCTTCGAATGCCGTAGCCCCGAGTAATGCCTTACTGCGATCAATGTAGTCATCAATGTCGACGGTCTCTCTGACGGTCATGAAGTCGTTTTTAAAATACGTTGCGGGTATCTCAATATCAGAGAAAAAATCAGCAGCACCAAACGATGAAAGCAGCATGGTGGTGCGTGCTTTTTGCAATGACACATCGGCGCCAAAAACTGGCGCGTCACGGTTTCTAATAATACCCAGTGCGACGCCATTCGTATCGACCACCGAAATAGTAACCCGACCAAAGGTGTCGAGCGGGCGCCTAATTTGGGCGCGCGTTCTTGCGGCCACCGCTAAGGATGACAGGAGAATCTGCGAGACTTCAGAGGACTGCAGCGGAGCGTTGGTCAGGATCGCAGCATCTGACCCATCCCTTGGCGGATAACGGTTAGCGCCAGACGGATCGACAAAAGAAAAGGCATCACTACCGTCAAACACACCTCCCGCGGACCTAATTCCGGATTCAGGCTGGCCGAATACCGTGCCCGATCGAATAACAGCCTCTGCGTACCCGGTAACGTGGATCAATTTACCTTGATCCAAACGACGTTCAAATGGGGGCGCGTCACTTGGATCAACGATCAAGTCACTAAACCCTATATCGGAGAACCTTAGCGTTTTCCCGTCGACCGTAATCCTATCGGCTCGTCTATTAATGGGGGCCTCGAATGCGTATGTCGCTGCATAAGCGATTAATTCATCGGCGTCTCTATCTTCGTTCTGAACATTTTTATCCAGCGAATATAGGCCGTCTGCGATGACTCCAACACCCCCTACCGGAGTGCCCTGTTTATAAAGTGGAAAGCCTCCCGGGTCAGCGGCTAAACCTAAAGGTGAGCGGTGCGGGCCCACAGATGCATTGCCACCCGTATATCGCTGAAGAAAATCAGAACAGGGAAGTTGGCTAAACTGCATGCCGTATAGGGGCCCTGCTGGCTGATCCAATTCTCCGGGGTTAAAATTTTCCTGGATGATTTGACTGGCGGTTCGCGTGCTAAAGGCGTTGCCTTCACTCGATAAATAGGCGCCTGTTATGGCTTTAGCGATCGCTCCCAGAGCATCACCGTCACTGCCAAGCGGAAGTGTCACACCATCCAGTCCGGTTAATACGGAGTTAGGGACCGTCGACGTGATATCCAGCGGTTGTCCCTCCTGCGACATACGATAGACCGCCAAAACATTGCCAACGCGATCCACAACCGCGACGGTCGCATTCAAATCCATGGCGTTGGCCTGGTCGAGTGCCTGGGAGAGTACCTGACGAACGTCCTCTTGCGTCAATCGCGAATCCGATGAAACACAGCTTCCGTCGCACTCTACTGAAGGACCCTCATCGACTAATGTGTCGGACCCGCCGCCACTGCCGCTGCCACCGCAACCAGCTAAAAAAAAGGCAACTAGTACTACCAGCGGTAGCCGGCAAAACATAGTGATCGCTTTAGTGGGCAGCATCTTTTCCAAGCTCCATTATTTCGTGTCTAAGAGATCGCGTTTCAATAGCGGGCGATCCTGTGTTTGTATGAAAAACGTGACAGCTTATGCAAGCATTGGCGTTGCGGCCGGCGTCGATGCCGTGGCAAGGCAAGCAAACCTCCTTTTCAGGCATAAGCACATCTTTAGCCTCATGAGAGGTATCTGCGCGATGGCATGATAGGCACGATGTCGAGTCACTGCTTATCCCTGGTACACTCATATGTGCAAGGTGGTTAAACGACGCGGAGGGAAACCAGTTATCGGATATTCGCACAGGCACGATCTGCCAGCGCGCCTCCAGAGGTAAACCCGGAGTTTCCTCCACCTGATGACAAGTGCCACAACCGGAATCTCCAAATTGATGGGTCGCCTCGGTCGTCAACCTCGCCTGAGGATCGAGAAGTCCTTCGGTACGCGCCTTGCGATAAAAGTGTGACTCCATTTCAGCGATCACCTCGCGCTCAGAGCCGTGTGGTAGAACTAATTCTGGTTGATCAAGGTCGTAAGTCAGTTGATGACAGCTTTCGCAATTCGCCTCCATAGATATGGGTTGCACGCGTCCGTCGGCTGGGTTGATCTGATGACAGTTAACACATGCAAGGCCATCACCTTTGTTATCTCGGCCCATTTTTTCATTGTTCAAGTGAACGTCGTGTGGAAACTTCAGGTTCGAATTTTCGAAAATGGTTTGACCGGGCTCTGCATGCTGCTTCACCAACTGCCATTGGGAAGTGTCCTTTGCTTTGCTGTCATACTCCCATAGGGATACTTGAAATTCCGGGTGCTCTGATAACGAAAAGTCCTGCAATACCGGCATGCCAGGGGCCCAATCTTGTTCCTTCCCGTGACAGTTCAAGCAAGCCCTGACGCTGTTGTTAACGAGATGACTCGGCTGAATGTGTTCCTGATGACAGTCAGCACAGGTAGTTTTCGTAAAGTGAGCATCGTTTGCGGGTGTGATCACGACATGCTCGCGTATCAGGTCATGACAATCCAAGCATGCACTGTCGGGTATCGCTTCAAAAGCTGCGGTATGGCAGGCCTTACAGTCGTTTTTTACACCGACGGTTACATGAGCTCTGTGCAGTTCACCGGCACTCCACGCGGTTTCTCCAGGCGCCATAGAGGCAAAGGGCAGTGCGAAAGGTACATCAACTGACGAATTAACCAGTGGGTAGAGTAGGCCAAATATAAACACCAAAATTAAAAGAGAGTAACTCCAAAAGCGCACACTTATGCGGGTCTCAGAGAGCGTCATGGCAGCTCTTTCAGCCACTGGAACAATTGGGTTTTGGATGATCTGTAAACAAACATCAGAATCAGAATCAGAATCGGCAATAGTTAACTTGACGGTAAAGAAGCCAACAACGAACTCTTCACCAATTCCCAGGGTTGTCGATTTGACTGATCGGCCATCCGCTGCGATCGATTTGGTCTTGCTTTTAAACCGATACCGACCTTTAGAGGCCGGACTGATTGTAAAACTAAAATCGAGACCAGGAAAAAAGCGGGCGTAAGGAGTTCCTGGGCCTACGGCAAGTGGGCCATCAGTTGAAATGCTTATTGTTTCTGCATTACTGGCCCCGTCGGCGAATTTTAGAGAGAGACGCATCGCTTACCAGTAGAAAAAAATGACGAAGACATGAATCATCAGCCCGATCAGTAGGCTGACAGTAAAAGGAATATGCAGATGAAGCCATATGGATAAAAGCGATTTATAACGCATATCTTTCCGGATTATCCTTAACATTTGCTGGCGACTACCAAAGAGGGAAAATGAAGTATTCAGAAGAATTGAGAGCTTTTCATCATCTCGCGCCAACGGTATCCGCTCAGACAATATTCGAATAATCGCTGCTTGATCTGCATTCGAGATCACTTTTCCCTGCTCAACCGAAAACAGCGTCGATTTATCGACGCCCAGTAGTTGAACCAATTTTGAACCACCAAGTGATGTTCCGTCTAACGCGCTTAAAATCTCCGAACAACAATCTGCATTAATTGCAGAGGCGGTTTCGGCTAGTTGGCGATCAATGGATGAAAGTTCTCTGATCCAGTGCGCTATGTTTTTCCCCCCAATATTTTCATTCATACGCTCAGGGACATGGAGGTAGGCATATAATCCAATAAAACCGGAGACAATAACGACCATCATGAACCAAAAAGTGAGGGTGTGAATATTCAGGGCTTCGATTTGTCCGGCGCTATGCATGAACGCCACGATAGGTACTGATAATCCCAAGTAAACATGTGCGGAAACCCAGCCCTGGACAGTACCCATTTGAGAGCGATAACGTCGTTTTCTAAGTCCAAGGAAAGTCAACCATATGATCAACAGCGTACTAAAAGTGCCAAGCACATAACCTTGCCAAGTGCTGCCGCTTGGCGGCAATGGTTTACCAAACTGACTAACGAAAACCAGTAGAGAGGCGACAACGGAGACGATAAACCACGCCAAATAACGATAGTTTCGCCAACTAAGTATGCTTTGATGCAACTGAGTCATTTTTCTAACAACGATAGTAGTTGCTCAGATCCCAGCCGAGCCGCAGCACCTGTTGGGCAGGCGCGCACACAGGCTGGGCCACCCGAAACCGACATGCACGCATCACACTTCATGGCGTGTTTGACAACCACCGACCCGGTTTCTGCCCGCCCCGACGAATTTGAAGGCGACAGCGCGTTAAATAAACGAGACCATAAAGGGGCTTTGGGCTCACTGGTGGCTACCAGTTCAATAACGTTATAGGGACAATTTGACTCACAATTGCCACACCCTATACAGGTGTCCGCTATGTAGACAGAGCCCGAAGGGGTGCGGTGGATAGCATCGGGAGGGCAATCCTTCATGCAGTGTGGAGTCTCACAATGTCTGCAGGCTGTGGGTACATGAAACCGTCCCAGACTATCACCCAAAGCCCGCTGCAGACGAGACACTCCACCGTGAGTGTCTTCGCATGCTTTCTCGCAGTTATCACATCCGACACAAAGACTAGAGTCGATAGCAAGTGCATTGGTGGCTTCGCCGAGCCCCTGCTTCATCAAAAAACCCATCAATTTTGCCGAGGAATCGTGGGTAGCAAGGCTGTTGTTCTCCTGCAACAACACCGACAGATCATCTTCTAGTTTTTTTCGAATCGTAGGGTTGTTATGTAAGAGCTCTTCAAAATCTACCGCATCAATAACCAGTGCCTCTGCTCGCGTGGTGGCGACAGCAGAATTGTGGCGGCGAGGGTGCCCCATGAGTGATAGCTGCCCAACCAGTTCACCCGCATATTGATCAGCAATGATTTTCCTGTTCTCGCCCCTGACAAGATTTATCGTCCCCGAACGCACCAAATAAAGGCAATCGCCAATAGTGTTCTCTTCGTACAACTGCTCACCGGCCTCGAACGTCTGAGTTTTTAATCGTGCGCACAACCCGAGCAGATTCTTGGAAGGTATTTTGGGTTTAAAAATAGCTTGGAGCATGCCCAAGACAAAAGACTGGTCAACGCCTTCGCGCACAGCTTTATTAGAGTTAGCTAATTTGATCAGGATTCTGCGGGGGATTTCGATAATCACGCTATTAGCGCCGATGACGGCGCTACTAGCCTGGGATCGGCCGGAAAACAGGCAGCTTTCGCCAAAAAATGCTCCCGGACCAGAAGACTCCCATGCTGCGCCCGCATAGGGCTGAATGCTAACACTGCCCTCGACTACGATATAAAATTTGTTGACAAAAAGGCCTGCCTCCATCAAAAAGCTGTTCTCAGGCTTGATCACAGGCGCACCTATGCCCGAGAGTGTTTTGTCGACTCTATCTGCCCATTCGCCGCTCACAAACAAGCGGCTTTCGATAATCAGTTCTCTAAACGCGATAGGGCTGACGGACTGCAATAGCGGTATTTTTTCATACATGTAATCCAGAACGTCGTCGACGCCTTTATCTCCGAAGGCGCCACCGAGACGTTTCACGATCAGCGTATGATCGGCGGGGACAATGGTATTACCGGCGACAAAGTCGACAACATCCTGACCTTGATTCATTGCCTGTTTGATAAGTGGATATCCCGAAAGGGCGCCGATTAAGTAGATCCCTTGAACGTCGCTCTGATATTGGCGATCAAGGTCGGGTAGTGCACCGGCAGCTTGACTCGACATTGTTAATCCGCATTTCTCGAGGAATGCCCTGGGCGGTAGCGATCCAAGACGGGCAATGATCAAATCACATGGGATGGTGCGCTCACCCTGAGGAGTGGTTAGTACCAAACAGCCCTGGTCGCCTTGCGCCGCGGGCAACTGCAAAGACATAACTGAGCTGTCATAATGACATTCGAGTCTTGAATCTGAATCATTAATTGCATTCAGTACGTCCTTCAAATTGCCAGCTTTAGCTCGACTAAACTCAGAACGTCTATTGATAATATGTACGTAGTTTTGTTTTGACAGCGCGAGCGCATCTTCGATTGCGGAGTCACCGGCACCAATAACCACGGCGACTTGATCAGAAAAGATATAAGGGTCCGGAAGCGTGTAGCGAACGAAATCTGAAGGCCGATCATTTTCGACGCCAATCAACCGCACATTGCCACTGGTGCCGGACGCTAGAACGACCGCCGAGCAGCCTAACGGGGTTTTGTCACGCAATTGGATGTCAAACGCGCCCTTGGAACCGCTAATACCGGTAACTTCACTGTCATAGCGAATATTCAGAGCGTACCGAGCCGTGTCGTCCTCCCAGTTACCTAGTACTTCCTCTCTGCTGCCTGAAGAAAACCTCATTGGACTGCGTAAGTCCAAATACCCAGGCTCATTCATCACATGCTTGCCTTTCTGATAAGACCTGACGTTACTAGAGATGTCAGATGCACTTTCAAGCAAAATGTAGGTTGGGGACGACGCCCCATTTTCAAGATCAAGTTGCGCAGCCCGCCCAGCTGCACTTAAGCCCGCGGGGCCTGTGCCGATGATAACCAACTCATAGTGGTTGGCGGTTGTGCTTTGCATAGGATCTTACTCAGGCGTCGTTGTACTGGCGACCTGAGGAACACTGGTGCAAGCTCCGATGAGTAGCTCTAGCGTACTTAGATCACAAAAAGTCGTTCAAGATAACTAATCACCGAGCATTTTGCTATGCCTGAAATGCTTTTTTATGAAGTTGTCTATGGGGTTGTCTCTATGCGACAGCACTCAAACGTACCAGCGCGCTGCCAAGCCTCGCTGGTACCTAAAAAACGAGCGCTTAACTAGCAGATCTACCAAACATTGATGTTCAATTGATCCAACCGCCAGTGCCCATCTAGCGTAACGACCGCTTCATCGCCCAGCTTTAATAGCGTTTTTTCACCCGCCAAAAATTCAACGGATAACGCCTCACGGCTGTCAGTATCCCAAGGACCACGGCCAATGGTTATCGTTTCGCCTGCCTCATAATCCCGAATCTGAAGCCTAGCCTTACCATTGAGCAAAAAAGCGTCTTGGCCATAGCCTCCGAACAACTCTACTGATGCAACACGCGAACTTGCATCGGAGTCGAGCCTATCATCGCCATAGAATCCATATATCTCTACCTTACGACGAGTTTGATTGATGGCAGAAAGCGTATCGGAGCTCATTGTTCCAAACAAAAATGTGGGCGATTTTTTTAGCCATGTATTTGAAGTGTCGGGCGTGCTATCTGCATCTCCCTCCATTAATGCATTGACTTTTGCTAGCGCCGCGTGACCCACCTGAATGCCAAACTTAAGACCGATCCAATTACCTTCCTGCATATGAATACCGCCGTATAAACGCGACATTCCCGCTTCTTCAGCGGCTAAGGATAAATAAGTCCAAGACAGGTCGGTGAATTCATTACCGTTACTGGCATCACCATCAAAGCCATCAGTTGTATCAAAGCGTGAATTGAACGAGGTTGACTGATACCCGAAGTGATTCGAGTCAAACACTTCTTTTAAAACGGTGCTTGCTGCGTAGCTGAAAGCGGAGTGGCCCGATGGAATATCTGGAAATGGCGGTGTAAAGTTTCTGCGCAGTTGGTAAGGAAACCAAACATCTCTATCATCGGTGCCGGCAAGTGTGTCACCTTTGAAAGACGGCACTAAACTGCCAAAAAACAATTGATTGATCAAAGTAAACGGTCGGGCACTGTCAAAATGATACTTTGTATCCCATGAAGCGATACCCGCGTCGAAGACAGCCTGACTTAAGCTCATGGTGATTTTTAGTGCGGTTTTTAAGTCGATATCGGCTCGCTCAATCAGATCAAGCGAAATCTCAAGCCACCATCCAGGCGGGTATGGCGTGCTATCACCCAACTCCCAGTATTCAGACCGCGCTCGTTGAATAGCGCCGCCCTCAGCGCCGTCTTGCATTTTTTTTGCGAACTGAGTTATTTGAATCGATTCAGCAACAAATTGTGCATTAAGAGCGCCATTTACATCGTAGGGCGTCAAAACACTTGATGGCCTTAAATAGTCACCACTGGGTAACGCAAACGGTACAACATTACCCCAATGCGATGTGAGCGGCACTTGATTACCACCGTCGTTGGCACTCGGGAAAATCCCCCATTCGGTTAATGACTGCCAGTCGCTTGTAATCTTAATTGTTCCATCAATGACAGCTGGGTTTACTACCAAGTTTGCTGGCGAAGCTACAATTAATGCACCGGTTGCATCCCAGGTCGCCCCGATTACCTGTGCCGCAGCTACCGGATCAAATTCTGGAAATTCATACTTTGGGTATAAAACGCCATTGGCGTCGGTATATTCGTTTTGGTTATAAAAATTTATGTTATTTCGTTGCGCGCGTTCAGGCCGCGGTAAAGCCCAAGCTGTAGGCTCAAACATGACGGGCGCATCGACATAGTCGTTCGTCACTTGAGCCCCATCTGTCAGGGAAAATGTAAGTAACTGACTGGCCAAATCAGACGACTGAACTCTGACGCCATCCAATAGCTCGGCGGCGTTGTCATCAACGAGGCGATTAGCGGCTCTTTCTGCTGCGGAATTCAATAGTGTATTCGCTTGATCAATCAGCTGAGCTCTAAATATTTCGGCATCTTCTCCAGCATTAATTTCCAAATACGTTTGTCTAAGCATGGTGGTATCGCCGGCTGCAAACTCATAAAAAACATCATAAGCAGTCGCCGCCATCGCGTATTCTTGAAGCGTGGTTCGGGTATTTTCATCCGGGTAGTCATCATCAAGGTCTAGATCCACAAGCCATCCGTCGGCTCGTTTATCAAATGCGGCCCAAGCACTGTACAAAGCTGTATTCATGTAGGCGGCAAAGCGTCCTGAAATAGTCGGGCCTCTTTCAGACCGTCTAACTAAGGCTAATGCCTGCAGGTTCCAATCACGAACAACCGTGCCATCCACCGCCGGGTTGATCTGCACGCTGATAAAATCGGTAAAGTTCTGATGTTTTTTGTCTTTTTTTTCATAATAGGTTGAAAAGCTGAAAACCAGTGTTTGGGTGCTGGTGACATGCGGGGCGGTAAAAATTGCATCTTTCTTATTGGAGTTAGAGATTTCTACCGATGGGCCTGAAACTTGTTGCCATTTAAAACGTCTTTTACCGCCTCCTTTCTTTTGTCCTGACAGCGCTACGATTTTGCCAGCAAGTACAGCTGTATTATTGTCCGCAGAGACGATCGTTGGCGACTCATCTGAAGAATACTTGCGCTCGCGCCTTTTTTCATCATCGCTGTCTTCCTCCCTGTCTTTCTCGCTGTCTTCCTCCCTGTCTTCATCGCTGTCTTCTTCCCTTTCAGGGAGGTTATTTCTAGTATGCCGGGAGTCGGTTTGGGTATGTTCCGAGGCTTCTTCTTGAGAATTTACCGACTCGTCGTTTTGTTGCTCGTTGGATGCGGCTGCATCGCTTGCTAGTGCATAACTAGAACTAGCGGAGATCAGAAGGCAGGCAAGTGCTGTGATTAAGGGTTTCATGGCAGGCCCAAGGTGGTTTTGGATCAAAAGTACTAAGATAGGGTCAAGGTGTCATATTCGTGAGCAAAAATAAAGTTTTTCTCGAATTAATGCCAACCAATCATGAAAAAACCACGAGTAGCTGAACGTCGGTTATAGCGCGGTTTTCGCTCCAATAGTATGCTTCCGATGAGCGACGATATGGATAAATTTTCGCGGTGACGGGTTTGTGATCTGCGGGTTGGCTCGTTGTTCGGGATCCTAACCCAAAGGAGGCGTTTATTCCTTTAACCCCCTTGTCTTGCGTGCGTCACTAATGCTGCCGTTATTGGACACATTATTGTAGCCCGCATCTTGCAGGGCCAACATGGCCTTGGCCGCACGCTTTCCACTGCGGCAGTACAAGTGAATTTCCGTGTTTTTGTCCGGCATTAGAACATTAGCCTCTTGCAAAATCTGGTCATATGAAATGCGCACATCACCATCAATGTGGTCGATTACATGTTCGGCCATGCTGCGCACATCAATCCATATTACTTCGGCATAGGCGCAGGCACTAAACCCGAAGGCGACTAAGGGAATAAGAAGCCTCATAATTCTTTTGCTAATCATTTTGTGTGCCTCATTGCTTAGGTGGGTCCAACCAGTAAGTTTACATGGGTTCAACCCGTGAGTTTGCATAGGTTCAATCCGTGAAATATAACAGGCTTTTCCATGGTCGATTCAATCACTTTTTTGCTATCTACTTAGGCCGCTTCGGGAAGAGATGTCGCTGAGAAAAGATAATGTCCTTCACCAGGAACTTATGGCACCAGTCCAGCGGGCTGCAGGGTCGTGTTAGCCTTGTCAATAAATTGTTTATCCGTACCTGCAAGCAGAAAGTACCAACGCGCGCTTGTTCTTCTTAGTCAAATCAGCGCCAATATCTAGAGTCGGTAAGCGACATTGATGTACTTCCGACAAATCTATTCGATAATTAGCCGAGGCTAACAGCATAAATGGCGATAAAACCAACGATCTTTAAGATGACCATTAACCTGTCTGATCTGGAACATAGTAAATACCAGACCCTCAACTTGACCGTGGCACAACACCCCTCTGAATCGGTTGAGCGAATGATGGTTCGCGTTCTGGCCTACTGCATCGATGCGCATGAACAACTTGAGTTCACCAAGGGAATTAGCGCTACGGACGAGCCAGACCTCTGGCAACACGCGCTGGACGGTCAGCTTTGTCTTTGGGTAGAGGTTGGGGAGCCTTCATTTGATCGAATAAAAAAATCGGTTCGCGCATCGAAAAACGTGAAGGTTTACAGCCTGAATACAAAGTCGCATGTTTGGTGGGGACAATTAGAAAAAAAATTAACAAACCTGAATTTATGGGTTTATCGACTTCAGTGGACCGACGTCCAGGCCTTGGCCGCACTCGTGCAACGAACGATGAGCTTTAGCATTACTATAAATGGTGATTCAGCTTACATTGCAGCGGAGTTGGGTCAGGTTGAGATTGGCTGGGAAGTTCTTAAAAGGGGCCTTATTGAATCGTATTAAGGTTAGCAAAACACTTCCAAGCCAAAAACACCTCAGGTTGAGCCAGTTTCGTCGCACTGTTAGCATTCTTGGTGATTGGGGTGCATTTTCATGTCACCCTTACGCAGTCGCTCTAGATGCTATTTTGGCAAAAAGGTTGCGGGGCAATATTATTCGTTCTGCTCGCAGTAAAATCACGACCGAACGAAGTGGTTTGATAATTAATAATGGGGTAGGCAATAAATGGGTGAAGCGAGTTATTCTGGAGCGTCTGGTGAGCAGTTGACGTCAACGATAGGACAACACTTGGATAGTGTGGCGGCAAACGACCCGAATCATCCAGCGTTGATTGTGCCGCATCAAAATATTCGTTGGAGCTATGCAGAATTCGTTGCAGAAGTAGATCGATTTGCCACCGGGATGCTGGCGCTAGGCATTGTGCAGGGTGACAGGGTCGGCATTTGGTCACCCAACCGATATGAATGGGTTGTGACTCAATTTGCCACGGCGAAGATTGGTGCGATCATGGTTTGTATTAATCCGGCTTACCGGTTGTATGAACTGGAGTATTCGCTCAACAAAGTCGGTTGCAAGGCCATTATCGCCGCAGAGAGTTTCAAGAACAGCTACTACCTAAAAATGCTAGAAGAACTTGCCCCCGAATTATCTCACTGTGAACCGGGACAGCTGGAATCCAAAAAGCTACCGCAACTTGAATTAGTCATCCGGATGGGCACCGAGGCCTCTGCAGGCATGTTTAATTTTGATGCTGTAAGTGAGATGGGTGGGAAAGACGAGGCCGCTCGTTTA
>JABIVN010000496.1 GCA_018667205.1 Gammaproteobacteria bacterium
CACAACACGCTTCCAATTAACGAGTAACACTAGGTCAGACGCTGAGTGATCAAAAATCATTCGCCATCGTCAGAATTTACAACACTGACAAGTGATTCGCGGTCGTCCATAAACCTGACGGCTTAATAGCGAGGTTCCCATGACTAACAGGACAATAATCGACGTCATCGCTGTCGGTGCAGGCTTTGCCGGCATATACGCGCTTTACAATATGCTGCACGCTGGGTTTTCGGCTCGAGTATTCGAAGCGGTAGACAGTGTTGGTGGCATCTGGCACTAGAACCGAGATCCACGCACCCCCTGTGATATTAAAGGTCTGGAATCGGCCTACCCTTTCGATAACGATCTGCAACAGGATTCAAATGGGGCTAGCGATAGGCCACTCAGTCGGAATGCTCGTAATACGCCAACCAGTTGGCCTCGCTACAATAATGAGTCTGGTAGTTTTCGTGAGGAAAATCGTTGCACGCATCGCGGGTTTGATCTCGGACGGCCGAAGCACAAGGATTCGACCTGAGAAGACGCCAAGGCAATCCAAAAGCACCTTGAAGAACAGTGACCCCCAAGGTGGTCTTGGCTTCACCCGCGCCTTTGCCGACCTTGGGCTTAATGTGAAAGCCCTTTGTCGCAGGCATACCTTGATATTTGAACCCTACGCCGACGTCGGTGACGACAATTACGAGGACTTCACCCTAAACGCAGGTTAACAACCCTGCATCAAAAACGTACTGCAGGCATATACCACTTATTTATCCAAACGCCTGATCTCAGGAGGCTCACCCGTTGACCCTTTGGTAACACCTGAAAAATTGGAGTTGCTCGCAGATATTTTCGGAAATTTTCGACTAAGCTCAGGACCCGCCGCGGTTAAACCGCCGTCAACGACTAACGACTCCCCTGTGACAAACTCGGCATCACTGGATGCGAGGAATAATGCTGCCCCGGCAATATGCTCACCCCTGCCATAGTCTGGCCAGGGCTGGGACTTTGCAAAAGACTTCTTGGTAGCTTCCGGTTTACCGCCATCGGCCAAGGGTGTCGCAATAAATCCGGGACAGATAGCGTTAACCCTGATCCGGTATTCGGCAAGCTCTACGGCCGCGGCTTTGGACATACTGATCACCGCGGCCTTCGCCGCTGAGTATACCAGCGGACCCGCGTCACCACTCAGGCCGGCAATGGAGGCGGTATTGATAATCGAGCCGCCGTGCCCCTGGGCCTGCATGTGACGCGCGCCATGTTTGAGCCCAAGAAATACTCCTTTCGCCAGCACATCAAACGTGTAGTCCCAGTCTTCGGTCGTGGTTTCAGTCAATGGGCCAATCGCGCCACCGACGCCTGCGTTGTTGAACAGCACATCCAGGCGACCAAATCGACTCACCGCTTCATCCAGCATCGCCACAATATCGGCCTCTGAAGCAACGTCTGTCTTGATGAAGCTCACCTTGCCTTCATACCCCAGACTGATCGCTTGCTCGACGGCCACGGTCCCGGTTGTTTGGTTAAAGTCGGCAATCACGACGGCCGCGCCTTCCTCCAGAAAACGCATCACGGTTGAGAGCCCCATCCCACTCGCGCCGCCAGTTACAACAGCTACTTTTTCATCTAATCTATTCATCATCTGATCGGCGGCCTTTCCAAAGTCGGGCCGTCACTTTCCTCCATTATAATATCGGTGAGTTTCTAGTTAGCAAACGCTGAAGTGATGTTCTATCGCCTATAAGCAGCAGTACGCCGGTATATAAACATGGTCGGCTATTAATGATCACTGACAATAAGTGGAACTGCCTCGCACACAGCCTCTCACTAAGTCTCTCTCGGCACAAAATTTTTGGACATCATTAACAAGGTAAGCGTTCTGAAAAAGCGAATAGGTCTTGAGCATTTAGTTCCTCTCTCAAAGCTATTTCTGCATGACAGTCGTTTATACCTCACTGACAAGCATTAAAACAGACAACCGAGACAGCGAAAAAACCTTATTCTGGTGCGAACATCCTGGCCGCTTTATCTCGGTAGCCGGCATCGAACGAGCTAACGAACGCTTCCTGATGAGGGGAAATAGCTCGCCTGTCCTGTTCATATCGCCAAAGATGGTGAAGGTTTCGAAGCCGTAACCCCTTGCGAAGTGCTCCCCCGTAAACCTTCATATCCGCAATATCGATTAGCCCAAGCTCATCCTCAGGCGTTAGCACGACATTACCTAAATGCATCGAGCGCAGGTAGACGCCTTTGTCGTGTAATTCTTTGATAAAGGCACCCAACCTGGTGACAAGCCTGGCATCAAAGTCAGGCACTTCACGCAGGATATTGCCCGGCAAGGGCTCATAATGCACAGCAGTCCTGTCAATCTCTGGCAGCCTGATTGATTCAATAACCTTGAGTGTTGGTACTCCGAGCGCGTGCAACGCCTCGGCGTTTTTCTCGAATCTACGCCAATAAGGAAACAGGCGGGCGGAGGTGAAGAGCCGCTTAACACGAAACAATTTGAGGTAAGTGCCATCCTTCAGCAACAGGACCTTATCACCATGCTCGTCAGCGGCAGTGACATCGGCGCCTGCACGCATCTTGAGATACTGTTCATTATCTAGGGACTTCATACTTGACTCAGGATGCCTGTACTAACTTCTTTGCCAGCAAAGCGTCTTCCAGCAACAGCGATCGACAGCTCTGTTGTTGCAGGCTTGCTTCTTTTTGGTCATCGCATAACCTTTTTATTTCAGATAAGAAAGCCAGCGTCTCGGGTTCCTGTTCTTCCTGCCATGAACGCAAATTTTCATTCAGCCGTTTCAGGGTCCGGAAATTTCGCCCCGCAAATAACTCACCTGACACATGGAACTCAGATAGGAGCGCGCTGGCCTGCCCGGCTATTACCTGATGATCTTCAGGCGCCATTCGAATCATGGCTAAAACGTAGTTTGCGCCCCATTGAAACCTAGTGGCTTCGCCAGCTGAACTCTCGTAGGCGCTTTTTCTCCAATCCAGGGCTTGTTCGAAGTCTTCATTTTTTTCCGCAAGCGAACCCAAACTACTCATAAAGTAATAAGGCGAAGCAGACTTTTCGAGTTCCGCCAGTAACAGGGCTTTGGCATCATTGACCAGACCAGCTTCCCGGTAGATATAACCTATCTGGTCAATCACACTTTGCCGCTCAAAACTATCAGGGGTTGCGTCATCGGCTGACGTTAACTCTGCTCTCAACAATTTTTGCAGGTCCTCCGCAAGGCGTTGATCGTCTCTGGTCGCAAGCTGCAGCCGCGGCAACCACCCCGCCAGCTTCTCAGACTTGGACAGAGATTCGTCAAACCGAAGATCAAAAACACTGCTCGCCCAAAGCGCCGCAAGACCTGCCTTGTGGGCATCGTCGATAGCCGGCAATGCCAGAATATCTTCCATGGAGTAGGCGAGAGAATCCCAGGAAGCCAGGATCAGCGAACTTGATGATAGGATTTTTTCCAATCGCTTGGCGATAGCAAGGTCGGCATGCAGGCCATCCTTGCCAGCGTCTTTTGAAGCGTTGTTTTCAGCAAGCGCAAGCAAATAGTTCATATAAAAGCGATTGCTCAGCTCTCCCTCAGGCGCACTCATCGACAGGCCAAGAAACAGTGCAGTCTTGTCAATGTCCTCAGGTACTGCAGAGGTGTCCTGAAACCAGGAGTAGTAAGCCAATTGATAAAACTCGTCAGCCGAAAGCCGGGTCGGATCCTCCAGCGCAATCTGCACCAAACTCGCCGTCGATCTCATCTGGTTAAGACTAAGCTCAAGCACTGTGTTGTACCGCAAGATATCTATTCCACCAGGGATCCGGGTCATTTCTTCCCCCCTGGGGTTAAAGACAATCATTGTCGGATAACCCATCACACCGAGCTTTTCACCCCAGGCCTGCGCTTCCTCGGTATCACCATCAAGATAGGCAGGCACAAAAAGCCGCGTCAACTGGATGAACTCCTGTGACTTGAATACCGTGTATTTGATCTCCTGACAGGGGGGACACCAAACGGCTCCCCAGTACAGAAAAAGCGGTTTTCCTTCGCTCTCCGCTGCCTCAAACGCTGCTGCTATGGTCCCGTCAAACCACTCAATACTGGCATCAGCAGGGTGTGTAGCCTTCGATGAAACGCCTGATTGACGATCGCCACCAACCTCTGACTCGCAGGCGGTCAACAAAAGGATGACAGTCAGTAACAGCGGCCTGAACATGGGATGATTCCGGATCTATTGTTTTGATCCGGCTATTCGAGCAGCTTTGCGTTCGATACGCAATCTCAGCCTCTGGTGCCGCGCCGGTGTCAGCGG
>JABIVN010000497.1 GCA_018667205.1 Gammaproteobacteria bacterium
CGCACTTCGACGCGGTTATTGCTTGCCTAGCTACTTAAAGAAGCTAGACCCCAAATATTTATTTCTCAAATCTTTGTCACATTAAAAAAACGTGATACGAAAACCTGAGGGTAAAAGCGTTGCTTCGTCGACCCGTCTTTGTGGGTACCCTTTATTGACGATAACGCTATAAAAAATGACGGTGTTATTCAAAAGGTGTATAAATCCGCCTGCGCCTATCATAGCAATAAATAGTAATGTTTCAAATTATGCGTTTTGTGCTCTGTAAACCCCTGTAAACAACCCGAATTCACCGATGACGACGCCCAGCAAAGTTCAAGTACATGAAATTGACGCAGATAATGCAGGTCAGCGACTGGACAATTACCTGATCAAGACTCTCAAGGGGCTTCCCAAGTCTCGAATCTACCGGATTATCCGCAAGGGAGAGGTTCGGATTAACAGCAAGCGGTGTAAACCAGAGGTCAAGCTGGTTGCAGGTGACCTGGTTCGTATTCCACCGATTCAACACCTACCGGCCAGATCTACTGCCGTTGGCCATTTTAATGACGTTGAGAGCCTGATGGTCTATGAAGATGACCATTTGCTTATCATCAACAAACCAGCGGGCATGGCCGTTCACGGGGGTAGTGGGGTTAGTGTAGGGGTCATTGAATCGCTGCGCCATGCCAGGCCTGAAGGCAACCGCCTGGAACTGGTGCATCGCCTTGATCGGGGCACTTCAGGATGCCTGATGGTCTCCAAACGGCGCAGTTATCTGAAATTGTTGCAGGACGCGTTGCGTAAACCAGGGCAGATCAGGAAACACTATCTGGCTGTGGTGCACGGCAGGTGGGCAAGGAAGATGATCCAGATAGATCAGCCTTTGCTGACGAGCTCTATTGCTGGAAAAGAACGCGTTACTCGCGTGAATAGCCAGGGTAAGCACGCAATCACCGATTTTTCATTAATCGAGGCCAATGACGAAATATCAATCGTCAGGGCCTCACCAAGAACGGGTCGAACCCACCAGATAAGAGTACACGCTCGCTGGGCACGACACCCGTTAGTCGGTGACACGAGGTACGGTGACCAGACCCTGGATCAAACTTCAGGGATAGAAGGGAGACTTATGTTGCATGCAGCGGAACTACAGATTCCGGCACTTGGAGACAGACCTGCCATCCATGCAACGGCGCCAATGGATGAGGATTTTTTGTTTAAAGTTAATTCTAGTTTTTCAACTAAGTCTTATTATATTCAGTAGCTTAAAGTTCTTATCTAAAGTCAAATATACTATAAGAAAACGACTGGAGAGCTTCAGATAACAGCATGAGTGGCAGCCCATAGAGAGAATTTATATCTCGCCCTCGGGCGTCGCAAAGCAAACTGACACCAGCTTGTTCGACCTTAATAGAGCCGGCGCAATCGAGAGGCTGGTCCAATTGGATATAAGTCTCGATTTCATGACTCGACAATGTCCTGAAGCGGCATTCATAGTCTTCCACAGCGCTAAACGTTTGCCCATTACTGGCAATAAGTGCCAGAGAAGTGCTGAAAGTGACCCAGCGACCACTAAAAGCGGCGAGCTGACGCGCCGCCTGATCAGCGGTTCCTGGCTTGCCGTATAGCCTGCGCCCAAGATGGCACACCTGATCGGAACCAATACATATCCAGTGTGCTTCGTTTTGCAGTTGATCGGCGACCGACTGGGCTTTTGAGACCCCTAATCGCGATGCCAGCGAGCTGGGATTCTCGCCCGGGTTCGGGCTCTCATCGGTGTCAGGTTGCATCTGAGTAAAGGTCACACCCAGGCTTGCAAGCAGCTTTTTACGGTAGGGGGAAGTAGAACCCAGAATCAGGCGTGGAATGGTCATATCCTGCTCGATTTCCATCATTTCTTTTCATATGGCATGGGCAACTCGCTAAAAACCAACCTCTCGGTGGCTGTGGACTCGCTGCCGGGGCTTGCACAACGCCTATAAAATTCTGATCCATCAGCAATCAGCAACCTTTTTAGGCTCGCCTGGTCACGGCGAGAATACTACAGATTACCAGATCGAGGTGCATCTCTCGCGCCAGGACGCAGCATGTGCGTGCTTATTGGGTAATATCCGCCTGGAGCCACTTATTTGAGAAAGCTCGCTTGAAGATGAAGTACTGCTGACGCTTCTGCCACCAGATCGTCCATAATGACTTGCACGGTCCTCACCGCGTCAAAATAGCCGATACTTTGTCCTGCCCCTGAGTGTATCAACGGTTCGATATCATGCTCTTCAATAGCCCCAAGCAAATCGCCAACCAGTACATCCTGATACGGCATCTTTAATGGTTTTGGAGCTGCTTCTGACTCCCATTCCTGACTCCAACCCGATCTAACTTGCCTGAACGTCTTACCAGATTCTGAACGGGTAATGACAGTATCCGCACTTCCTGCAGCTTTGAGTTTTTCTATATTAACAGGATGCATATGCGCTTGATGTTCCTCCGATAACAACCAGGCGGTTCCGATCCAAACCCCTGCAGCACCCATTGCGAGCCCCGCTGCCACGTGTCTACCGGTTGCCACGCCACCTGCAACCAATACCGGCACTGCTCCTGCGGCGTCAACAATCTGCGGCACCAGGGAATAGGTACCAATAGGGCCTGTGTGGGCACCGGCGTCGTAACCCTGTGCAACCAGCATATCGACACCTGCTGCCACCGCTCGCTGAACGTGGTGCGGACTTCCGATTAACGCGAGTGTTGTTTTTCCCAGTGCTTTTGCCCGCCGCAACACTTCTGGCGGTGCGCCAATACCGCAAGCGAACATATTGACCGAAGATTCCAATACTGCTTGAATTTGCGCCTCTTCAATCTCTGCAGAGCGGATAAAGCGGGTTCGCATGCCTGGACCCGAGGCGGGAGGGACCTGATATTTCTCGATCAGCCCAGCGACAAAACTTTTATGTTCCTCTGATATGTCTGCTTCAATGGCTTCCCGGGAATTGTGCTCTGGCATCCCCGGAGGCAATACAAGATCAACCCCAAAAGGTTTGTCACCGACGAGTGATCGGATCAATGCTAGTTCTTCCCTGATCTCATCGGGGAAACGGCGGGTAGCGCCATAGACCCCATAGCCACCTGCATTGGTAATCGCCGCGACGGTAGCAATGTCGTGGGCAAAACCAAAGATTGGATAGTCGATCCCTAGTTGTCCGCACAAGGGCGTCCATACTTTTTGCATACTCTGAAGTCCGAGGGGTTAGCCGCTGATACTAACAAGGATTCTGGTTCTTTGGTTTATTGTTGAGAAAAAAAAAGGCCACCCTAAAGTGGCCTTTTTAGTCTTAAGCGCTAAACACTTAGGTGTTGCCTACATGCTGTATCTAACCTGAAACGCGTAGGTTTTCGGTGCGCCCCAACCCTGGAATCCTGCTGTGGGCCCCCCAAGGAACAAAGCCTGCTCCTTGAATTCGGTATCAGACAGATTCTTTCCGTAAAGAGAAAAACTAAGCTGAGAGCCGTTATTCAAGTCCATGTCGTAACCAACCTGAGCATCCCACTGACCGTAGTCGCCTTCGTACAGACGATTGTCAGGACCAGCGCCGGTATTAACAAGCAGGAACTCTCCAACTTTTTTGTAACCGGTGTTGGCGGAGAATACGCCTGAACCCATTTGGCGAGTGTACGCAACCGACAACGCCCAGCTGTACTCTGGCTGGCGAGAATCGTCACCACCACCGAGGTTTCGGATGGTTCCCAATGGGTCTCCGGACAGCAAACACCCGTCTACCACATCGCAAGGAAGCGTAAATTCGCCGTTGTCAGCATCAACCGTACCTGCGTTGGCAATCAGGCTAATGTTGTCGTTGATGATCCACGCCGTTTCAACTTCCCAGCCTTTGGTTTGGCTCGTTCCGCCGTTGTTTATAATGGTATTGGTGCCGGGAATTTGCCCGGGTGGCAGTGTGATAATCGAGATAAACTGTCCACCATCACGATCAAGCTCGTAATAAGCAACGTTGAATCGCAGCGCGCCATCTAACCATTCAGACTTTAAGCCAATTTCGATTTGCTCGGCTGTTTCCGGCAGGTATGGCGCCGTTTCAGCATTAACGGACCGGATGCTAAATCCACCTGAACGAAAACCTTCACTATAAGTTGCATAAAGCCGTGCATTATTCCTGAACTGCCAAGTGGCTGAAGCTGTTGTTATGGTTTCCTCCCAGTCATCAGATACCTCGTAGGATGCACCTGGAACACTAGGCCCGCCGCTAAAGTCGTGTGGATCCTGCCCAGGGGCATCGAACGACCCGGTCGAATTGTTAAAGTAGGAGTTGTAGCCATCCTTTTCCTCATCGATTCGGCGTACACCAACGGTAAATTCGAGGTCTTCGATTGGACGCCAAGTCAATGATGCGAACAGCGCCGAAGATTCGACTTTCTCGCCAGCGAACTGCGTGCTGCGACTGTTCGGGAACTGGCACATAGCGTTACCAATAACAGGGTTGTCTCGGAGTATAGGAATCACGGCGGCGCAAGGAACGCCTGGCGGCAACCCGAAAGGCACTTGAATAACATTGTTCGTGTATTGGATGTAATCTAACTCCGAATCGAAGTAGGTGTAACCGACCATGAAGTCCAGATTATCGTTAATTGATCCACTCAGGCGAAGTTCCTGAGAGAAATAATCAAAATCCTGAACCCGTCTTGGGTGTAACTGAACGATCGGAGAGTTTGGGCTGCCGATAAATGAACCATCAAAGTCTGATTCAGTGTCATCGGTTCCTGAGTTGTCAGCCGTGATAGAGGTCAACGTGAGGTTGTCATTAATGTTCCAAACGACACGCAGTGCAAGCTGATCAACTTGATAGCTGGTTGGCGTCTCTTTATCAGCCAGAGTGACAAACCGGCTGTCACCGTCGTACAACGCATCCTGAGGTGTAATGTCAGTGTTGTCATCAATGCGGTCGTACGTCAGGATCGCATCTACATTATCTGTAGGCGTCCAACGCAATGCCAGTGTCTGTGATTGAAAATCGATATCACCCTGTTCGCCACCAAGGGTCAGGTTGTCGTAAAAACCATCGGCTTTTCGACTTATTGCGCCCACTTTCAACGCTAACGTGTCATCGATAAGAGGAATGTTAACGCGAGCTTTAATCGTCCTTGAATTATAGTTGCCTGCAATCACGCTTGCGTCCAGACCAAACTCATTAAACTTTGGTTTTACACGGTTAACAACGATGTTGCCGCCAATAGTATTACGACCAAACAATACGCCCTGTGGACCACGGTTAATTTCCATGCTTTCGATATCAAACACGTCAATGAGAGCGCCGGTACTGGACCCCATCTGCACGTCGTCTACGATGACAGCAACCTGCGGGCTCTGTGTCTTTTCACTACCAGGATAACCAACACCACGAATATAAATGGTGCTGTTACCCGGGCCAGCGGCGTTCATACCAATATAAACATTAGGCGCTAGACCATCGAAATCACGTAGCGTGTTCGGCTTTAATTGCGCGATTTTTTCTTCACCAAAAACAGTAACGGAGAGCGGTACGTCCTGAACGGACTCATTCTTACGTCGAGACGTCACGATAACCTCTTCCATGACCCTGCTTGTTTCCTCTCCTATCGCGATCTGCGGCGTAATTGGCAACATCCCGATGAGTGAACCTACCAAAAGTTTATTGATTTTCATTCTTACCTCAGTATTTCTTGCGTTGACTATTTTTTATCTATTTTCTTTACTGCTTGTCCCGATTAGAGACTTGAAAACAAGTTCTGAAAGTATTTGTACGGACTCCATAGGACACTGTTAAGTTGCGCCCGAGGAGCTTTTGATATTGACAGCTCAATATTTCTAGACTGAAAAACTTCAATTGAGCTGCACACTTGCATCACATTCGCCATTGTAATGCCAAAAACGTGAGGGTAAGATGCGCGCGATATGTCGACAGGGCCCATTCCAGAACGGGTAGACCATCGTAAGCTGGCTAATCATGCAGGGCTTATAGAAGGTACGCTACCCCTCCAGTGTTTTCAGCGACTCGGTGAAATGCTTGTTGCGAGAGAAGGTGAAGTCTTCCTTCGTCTCGAGTTCAGTAAGGGCGAGTTTGGTAGCACGGTTGTCAATGGATCAGCGGCCACAGAGGTTTGTATGATTTGCCAGAACTGTATGCAGCCGTTCTGGCGAAAGATCAGTTGCGATATTGCAGTGCACGTTGTAGCTGACGAAGCCAAACTGGAACGCTTGGCTGAAGACGTAGATGGTATCGTTACGCCAGACAAAGTGGTGGCGGTAGTTGATCTGATTGAAGATGAATTGATATTGACAATGCCGATGATTCCTCGGCACGAAGAGGGCGAATGTCCTAAGACAGAATACGAGCAGGTAGGGATAGTCCTACCGGAAGTATTAGAAGTAGAGGAAGTACAAGAGTCACAAACCACCTATCGACCTTTCGCTGGTTTGGCGGAAACGATAGATAAACAGAACACATAATGGCGGAGAGCTGACATGGCTGTTCAAAAAAGTAAGGTTACCCGATCACGTAGAGGGCAACGCAGGTCTCACGATTCTTTGACTGGACCAACGTTGTCTGAAGATTCAACAACAGGGGAGACGCATCGTCGTCACCATGTGACCGCCGATGGATTCTATCGCGGTAAGAAAGTCGTACACAAAAACGACGATTAGGCCGATTGGCACCGCTTGTGAATCACTTGTGACTCACTTGGTGCCTATACCCTATGATTAACTTAGCATTTGTCTTTCCGGGCCAAGGCTCGCAAAAGATGGGCATGCTGCAGGATGCACGCGAAGCAAGCTCAGACCTGTTTGCCGAGGCGTCTTCAGTTCTCGGTTATGATCTTTGGGATCTGGTTGAAAATGGTCCTGAAGACCAGCTGAACCAAACCGAATATACCCAGCCAGCGTTGCTGACCGCCTCAATTGCGTTGTTACGCCTTGCGCAGGCTCGAGGCTTGCCTTCGCCCGACGCTGTAGCCGGTCATAGCTTGGGCGAATATTCCGCGCTTGTCGCCGCGGGTGTACTGCAATTTGCAGACGCTGTAATGCTCGTCCAGAAAAGAGGCCAATTCATGCAAACCGCGGTTCCCATCGGGGAAGGTGGTATGGCAGCGGTACTTGGATTAGATGATGAGCAGGTCAGGGAGGTTTGCATTGCAGCATCCCAGGGAGAGGTCGTTCAGGCTGTCAACTATAACGCTCCCGGGCAGGTCGTCATCGCAGGAAACAATGCCGCTATCGAGCGCGCGATTAAGGGTTGTAAGGAGGCTGGCGCGAAACGCGCAATGGCACTCTCAGTTAGCGCCCCATTTCATAGCGAATTGATGAAACCCGCTGCTGAAGAGTTGACGGGTGTGTTGAACGAGGTCAACTTCGCAAAACCCAAGATCATTGTTGTACAGAACGTCGATGCCGCAGTACACGATGACCCTGAAGAGATCAGGGAAAACCTTATTAAACAAATGTATGGTGCGGTCCTCTGGACCGATACCGTGCTTATGA
>JABIVN010000498.1 GCA_018667205.1 Gammaproteobacteria bacterium
AACCAGGATTTAGAGCTTCGCGGCAAGAAAATAAAGAAAGGTGAGCAGCTGTTGATGTGGTACATATCGGGCAATAGGGACGAAGAAGTTATCGATAATCCGGATGCTTTTATTATTGACCGACCTAATGCACGGCACCACTTATCTTTTGGCTTCGGTATTCACCGATGTATGGGCAATCGACTAGCAGAGATGCAGTTGAGGATTGTTTGGGAAGAGATCCTGAAGCGTTTTCATAAGGTAGAAGTTGTCGGTGAGCCGCAGCGTTTGCGGTCTAGCTTTGTCCGCGGCATTACAAATCTGCCTGTTCAGGTTCATCCCCTATAGGTAAAACTCTATGAAGTTTGGTATCAGTATATTCGCCACCGCTACCGGCACGCCCCCGCACCTAGCAGCGCAGAAAGCGGAGCAGTTAGGTTTTGAGTCTTTTTTCGTTTCTGAACATTCCCATATCCCGGTATCCACAGATTTCCCCATTGGCGATGAAGTCCCGCGAGTTTACAAAAGTATGTATGACCCTTTTGTAGCGCTGGCTTCGGCCGCTTCAGTCACCAGCACGATCAAGCTCGGCACTGCAATCTGCATATTGCCCCAACATAACCCCATTAACTGCGCAAAATCACTTGCAACGATTGATCAGATTTCCAGAGGGCGGGTGGTGTTTGGTATCGGCGCGGGCTGGAATCCGCCTGAGATGCGACACCATGGCGTTCGCTTCAGTGACCGGTTTTCTGTCACTCAGGAATCTGTCGAAGTGATGAAGGCATTCTGGTCGGAAGAAGAAGCCGAGTTTCATGGAAAACATTTTGATATACAGCCCAGTTGGATGTGGCCGAAGCCCGTTCAATCACCCTATCCTGAACTGTCCCTGGCTGGTGCGGGACCGAACATATTAAAAAGAGCGATAAAAATCGCGGGTGGCTGGATGCCAGTTTTTGCCATGCAGTGGCATGACTCGCTGGCGGGTAAGCAGACCCGGCTTGAATCCTTAGCAGAAGATCAGCAGACACTGCGAGTCCTTGAAGACGCAATGGGAAGACCAAAGACGATCATTTCAGCGATGGGTTTACCCCCAACTCGGCAGTATATCGACTATTTACTAGAACAGGATGTCGAGAGAATGATCCTCACTGCACCAAACGAGGAAGCCTCTATTTGTGAAGACACTATCGATCAATATTCGCAGGCTATTTCAGCCTATCTTTAGAAAAAAAGGAGCTCCCTCCGATGGATTTTCGCCAAACAAATATCGTTAAGTTAGCTAAGCAAATTCGTGAGGGTGACATGAGCGCCGTTGAAGTGACTTCTGCTGCGCTTCAGAATATTGAGAAGGTTGATCCGCAGTTAAACAGTTTTTGTTCGGTGAACCCCGAACGTGCCCTGGCAGAAGCATTAGCGATTGATCATGCTCTGGCCCGGGGCGAGAACTTGCCGCTTGCGGGCGTACCTATCGGCGTCAAGGATCTGGAAGATGCTGCCGGGTATGTAACGTCTTTCGGGTCTGACTTGCATACCGGTGACCCGGAAGCTGAGCAGGACTCTGAACTCGTCCGAAGGCTGAAGGCTGCTGGCTGCGTGGTGGTTGGAAAGACGAACACGCCGGAATTTGGGCACCGTGGTAAGACAGACAATGTCCCATTTGGTATTACTCGGAACCCCTGGAGCCTTGATCGTACTCCGGGCGGATCATCTGGCGGTTCGGCTGCTGCCTTAGCGGCGGGTCTCGTGCCGCTCGCCACTGGGTCGGATGGCGGTGGCTCTATTCGTATTCCAGCCGCATTGTGCGGGCTGAGTGGCATAAAGACCTCACAGGGCCGGATCCCCAATGGTGGTAAGTTACCGCCCGGTAGCGGCTTACTGACCGTCAAGGGGCCAATGGCAAGAACGAGCCCGGAAACCGCGGCGGCCCTTGATGTTACTGTTGGCGATCTCGCCTCAGATATCTTCGCTCAATGTGATAAGCCGGACAACTGGCTGGAAGGAGTGCAAAGTGCTGGTTTACCGGAATCAATAGTCTGGTCACCGACGATGGGGTTCGCGACGGTTGATAAAGAAATTATGGCGCATAGTGAGGCGGCGATTTTGAAATTAGAAGCCGCTGGTGTGACCATTATTGAAAATAACAATATTTGGGAAACGGACCCAGTTCAGGATTGGCTGGTGTTTTGGACAAGTGCCAGGGCGCGAGCGCAGCAGCATCTGATGGGTACAAAGGATTGGGAACGAATAGACCCGCAGCTTCAGAAGATGATTGAGATGGGTACAAAGATGACGGGTGCAGCCTATGCACTGGCGATTGATGCGGGGCATTATCTTAACTACAAACTTGAGCAGGCATTTGAAGCTGCACCGCTAATAGTGACACCCGCTCTATGTGGCCATACCCCGACGGTTGAAAATGAAGGCGTGGTTAATGGCCAGGAGACCCCAGGTTGGGTGGGTTTTACGGTTGGCCTGAACATGACGCGAAACCCCGCCGGCGTAGTTCCAATTGGAAAGAGTAACGCAGGTTTACCACTCGCGCTGCAGGTTATCGGCAGGCAACGTGCTGATCTTTCCGTGTTGCAGGCGATGTACCGATTCGAACAGGTGTTTGAGTTCACTGAGGCTGCAGGTATTGGTGTCGTTGACTAGCCGTAGATTCTGGATGGTAACCAGGTAGCCAGTTCGGGCACTAATGCCAGAACGATAAGCATCATCAATTGAATACCGATGAAGGGTATGACGCCCCGGTAAATATCACTGGTTGCGACCTCTGCGGGCGCGACACCGCGAAGATAGAAGAGTGCAAACCCAAACGGTGGTGTCAAGAAAGAGGTCTGAAGGTTTATCGCTATCATGACGCCCAACCAGATAGGGTCAATTCCAAGCGCCAATAACACTGGACCTACAATGGGTATCACGACAAAAGTGATCTCAATGAAGTCCAGAATGAATCCAAGCAGGAAGATAACCAGCATCACCACAATAGTTGCGCCAATAACGCCACCCGGCAGTCCGGCCAACCAGGCGTGTACGAGTTCATCTCCCCCATAGCCTCGAAAGACCAGCGAGAACATTGATGCGCCGATCAGTATAAAGAACACCATAGAGGTGATCTTTGTCGTGGTCAGAGCGATCTCCTTTAGCTGCCTTAATGACAATTCTAGCCGGCTTGCTGCCAGGCCAAGTGCACCCATGGCGCCAACACCGGCAGCTTCGGTCGGCGTAGCAACTCCGCCTAATATCGAACCCAGCACCGCAAGGATTAAAAATAAGGGCGGGAAAATGCTACTCAGGATTAGCGTGAACCTAATGTTATCTACCTTTACCGGGGGCGCTTTTTCAGGGCTTAAGGTTGCGGTGGACACAATATAAAGGGTGTAAAGCAGTACTAGCACTAGACCAGGAATGATGGCCCCGGCAAACAGGTGACCCACGGATACCGTTTTTGGATTAAAGATGCCGACTGATAGTTGGGCTTGTTGATAGGCGCTTGACAACACATCACCCAGAAGAACCAGTGCGATGGAAGGTGGGATAATCTGTCCCAATGTACCGGTAGCGCAAATAGTGCCGGTTGCCAGGGGCACGTCGTAACGGGCGTTCAGCATGGCGGGCAGTGACATCAGGCCCATCGTCACAACCGTAGCGCCAACGATGCCTGTACTTGCTGCCATCAGCGCGCCAACGATGATGACTGATAATCCCAGCCCTCCGGGTAAGCCGCCAACGACTCGACTCATGGCGTCGAGTAGTTGTTGTGCTATGTGGGTTTTCTCCAGAGTAACGCCCATCAGGACGAACAGGGGTACAGCGATTAGGGTTTGGTTCGTGATGATGCCGAACAAACGGCTTGGCATCGCAGTGAGAAATGCGGGTTCAAAACCTCCGGTGGCCACGCCGATCGCAGCGGCAATCAGCGCAGTTCCGGCAAGCGAGAGCGCTACCGGATAACCCAAAATCAGTACCGCGAAAACCGCCAGGACAAGAAGAATAGGTGCCAATGTTATTGACTCGGGTCCGATGTTAGTGAGCGCAAGTCTTTCAATATTTCAGATATTCCCTGAAGCAATAACAGAACCGCCATAGCGGGTATCAAACCCTTAATCAGATAGACACCCGGTAAGCCACCGGGCTGCCCGGAAGACTCCTTTAGTGACCAGGAAAATGACACATAATCCAGGCTTGTCCAAAGAATGAAAATGGAAAATGGAACCAGGAACAACAGGTGACCGACAATATCGATAAAGACCTTTACGCGTGGTGAAAACTTGACATAGAGAACGTCGACGCGAACATGGCCTTGTTCCTTTAGCGTGAATGCGATTCCCAGCATGAAAACAGCTCCATGCATATACATAACGCTTTCCTGCAACCCGATTGAACCGACATTAAAAAGGTATCGTGCTGTCACGACCACGCAGGTGATAATCACCATGGTTAACGTGAGCAGGGATACTACTTTTCCTGTTATCTGATTGATTGTGTCTATCGCAGTGGTCGCGATGTGTAGGTGTCGAAATATCAACGAATCCCCCTTTGGCTGCGAGAAATACTAGCACGAACAGACGCCTGTCTAGGGGTATTGATCAATTTTGAATAACCGGGGCTTAGTCAAACCAGGCGTCGTTCTGCAACTCACGGTGAAACTGTTCCCTGATCCTAGAATAAATTGGACCAGGCGTGTTGCTGAGTTGTCTGTCGGATATTTCTCGTACCGGGATCAGTTCGGCGCCAGTGCCCGTAAGGAAACATTCGTCGGCAATGTACAGGTCGTAAGTGGTTAGTGACCGCTCCCTCACTGGTATAGACAGATTTTTAGCGATCTCCAAGATCAAACCGCGCGTTATCCCATCCAGTGCGCCGTCTGTAACGGGGGGTGTTTCAAGGGTATCCCCGGTGACGATGAAGATGTTATCAGCGGAGCCTTCTGCGACATAGCCTGACTGATTTAGCACCACGGCTTCGTCGGCCCTTGCGACATTGGCTTCCATTTTGGCCATGATCTGAGTCAGGTAGTTAAGGCTCTTTATTCTAGAGTCCAATTGGTCGCCGGCCAATTGGCGCACGCTCGAGATGATTAATCGCGCGCCTTTGTCCCTGGCCTCCTCGCTTACCATCTTAAGTTGATCTGCAATGATGACAACGGAGCCTGCTTCACAATGGCTAGGGTCTATTCCAAGTGGTCCGACACCCCTTGTGACGATGAGTCTAAGATAACCATCTGTATGGGTAGACGCGGCGACGACTTCAAGTAAAGCTTCCTCGAGTTTACCAGCGGACATCGGCAGCTGGATGCGAAGCGCTTTGGCCGAGTCCACTAAGCGTTTTAGATGGGCGCGGAGTTTCAATATACGCCCGTTATAGAATCGAAGACCTTCGAACACACCGTCGCCATATAGAAAGCCGTGATCGTTGACCGGCACCTTCGCTTCACTGGCGTCACAGATGACACCGTTGATTGAATAGGATTGCATAAGAACCTCCTAGGCTTCTGAGTTAAAAACGTCTCGAAGTCTGTCGTAGTTTTCGCCAAATCGTTTGACAACTTCGGGACCTAGAAATCGGGTTACTTTAGTGATGTAAACATCGTGTTTTACGTAATCTTCTGCCACGGTCACAAAACTTTTATTTTTTGACCAAGCGCCGTCGATTTCACCGTTGCTTTGAAAATTTGCGATCACCACCTGTGCTCCATCGACAACCACTGTGAGGCCCCGCCCACCTTTTTCTGCATAAAGCGTTTCTTGAACAGGGTGATGATAAGTCGCACCGATCTTTGTAGATGGCTCGCCAAAATGTACAAGGGCAATATTGACGCCACGAGCCTCCGCATCCACGAGTGACTCTTCACACCAATCGAGTTCTTCAGGCCACAAAGAAACAAGAATGCTGGTCGTTGCCTGGTTAATAATCTCCAGGGTGCGACGTTCAACCTGGTTGCTGTTTAGCAGTGGCCAGATTAGGTTGCTCTGAATGTTCGTTGGAACCTTTTGTAACTCGGGTAATAATTGCTCAGTATCTTTGATGATATTGTTGCGTATGGACTGCATCAAGTCTGATGGGTTAAGGGCATAGTATTGCTGGGTGCCGGTTTCATCTTCGCTTGCCAGCAGGACGGCTCTACTCACTAACCGGGCGACAGTCTCGTAAATTTTGGATGTTGGAAGTCCGGCTGTCTTCGCAATCTCATAGGCGGTTGCTGGTTGGCACTGAAGCAGTGCGAGGTAAGACTTGGCTTCATTAGTGGTAAAGCCTAATGATTTGAGTTGTTCGCAGGCGTCCATATCTAACGGCACGTAAGGTCACTACTGTTGGCTGGGTTTGTACTAACTACAAACGTAGTGAGTATGTTAGGCATACAATATCGAATATGGACGTTTGGCGCAAGATATTGTCAGTTCCAAATTTTTTGTCTTAACCTATTGATATTTAAATCTAATTTAAAGAGTAGTGAGTAACCGTTCCCAGGAAGACACTAAGCCCTACCCAGTGATTATTCAGAAAAGCCTTAAAGCAGCCTTCGCGGGATCGGTTCCATGTGAGGTAGTGTTGATAGATAAAAAGCCCAGTAGCGCTGCTAAGTCCCAAGTAATAGTAGACGGAAAACTCAACGGAACGGGTCACCAGCAATAGCGTACTGATAAACGAAATTTGGAGGATCGCAATGATGGGCCTATCCAGTTCCGCGAATAGAATGGCTGTCGATTTTATACCTAGCTTAATGTCGTCGTCCCGGTCCACCATGGCATATTGTGTATCGTAAGCGACGACCCAAAGGAGATTAGCGATCAGCAATAACCACGCAACGTTCGCAATCTCATTGCTGACCGCGGTAAAAGTCATCAGGATGCCCCAGGAAAATGCGATTCCAAGTACTGCCTGCGGCATGTAGGTGTAGCGTTTCATGAAAGGATAGATGAC
>JABIVN010000499.1 GCA_018667205.1 Gammaproteobacteria bacterium
CTTGGCCGACCGACTCAGCAAGGTCTACTTCCGCCCGCAACTCGGGCCCAGAGACACTGGTGACACCGAAATGACTGACGACAATCCCCGCTGCAACATTGGCAAGGGCAACCGAATCCCTCAATGTTTGCCCTGATGCCAGCGAGGCTGCGAGCACTGCGATAACAGTGTCACCTGCTCCTGACGTGTCATAAACCTCCCGCGTTCGAGCCGGAAAGTGACTTTCTTCATGTTGCTCAATTAGCGTCATACCCTCGGATGCTCGCGTTACCAGCATCGCTTCACAACCCATTCCCGCCATCAGGACTCGGCATTTTTCCAGCATCTCGGCCTCACTGTTCCAATCACCGACGGCATTTTTGAGTTCAAGGGTGTTGGGCTTGATGACAGTCGCCCCCTTATAAGCCGAAAAAGGCTTAAACTTTGGGTCAACGAGTACCGGCTTACCTTTTTTTCTCGCATTTTCAATAATGCTAGCGGGATCACTAAAAAGCCCTTTGTCGTAGTCAGAAAGAACCAGGCTGTCGTAGTCGGCCACAAGATCCATTCCTTTTACGACCTGGCCTGCGTCAACATCAAACAGCGCTTCGAAATCAGCACGAATCATTTGCTGACTCTGACTGACCAAGCGCACCTTGGTAATGGTGGACATTCCCTCAACCTTGATGAAATGACAGCCGATACCAGAGGAGCTGAGTTTAGATTCCAGAATATCGGACATTTCATCCTGGCCGGTAGCTGCAATTAGGGAAGATTTCGCGCCAAGCGTCGCAACATTCAGTGCGACATTTGCAGCACCACCGGGACGGTCTTCGATACCGGTAATCTCAATCACCGGAATCGGTGCTTCAGCCGATACCCGATTTGTGTCGCCATGCCAGTATCTATCCAACATCGCATCACCAACCGTCAGGATATGTGCGTTATCAAACCTTGGAATTTTCATGCTGTTATCGAACTCGTATTTCCAGAGATTCTATCACAATCAAACCATTCAACCTGCCCGATAAAACTGATACTGTGCGCGGGATGCGCAGCCCATCCTTATTGCAGCTCGAGTTCCTGAAACCACGATACTGGCTTATTTGGCCAATCATCGGGTTGATACGCCTCGTATGCCTTCTGCCTCTGCGAGCCCGCTGGGGGTTCGGGCATGCGCTCGGCGCTATTGCATATCTGTTGGCCAGAAAACGCCGACACATCGTGAAAACTAATCTAGAACTTTGTTTCCCCACGCTTGATCGTCTAGAAGTCGCTTCACTGGTAAGGAGAAATTTTAGCTCCAACGGCATCAGTATTGTTGAAACTGCTTTAGTCTGGTTTTCGACCCCAACCAGCTCAAACGAAGTCACGGACATTGAAGGGCTGGACATATTGACTCGTGCAGTTCAAGAAGGCAGAGGCGTATTGTTGATTGGTACACATCTATCCACGCTCGACCTTTGCGGCGCAGTTCTTAGCCTGCATCAGCCATTCAATGTCATGTATCGAAAGAACAAAAACAAACTTCTAGAAGCCATTATGACTCGCGGGCGAATGAGAAACTTTAACGCCGCTATAGAACGTTCCGACGTTAGACAGGTTGTCAGGAGGCTGCGGCAAGGTGCCGTAGTTTGGTACGGCCCGGATCAAGACTACGGTAGGAAACATTCAGTTTTCGCGCCATTTTTTGGCGTACCTGCCGCGACCGTCACCGCGACCGCCCGCATCATTCGGATGACGAAAGCTGAGGTTGTTGTGTTTTCACACTTTCGTGAGGAACGATCTGGACGCTATCTGATCAGACTCTCCAAACTGGCAGAGCGCTATCCAACTGATAACGAGGTAACAAACTGCACGATTGTAAATCGAGCCGTAGAGGAAGCGATCATCAAAGATCCAGCGCAGTACTGGTGGGTCCATAGAAGATTCAAAACACGCCCACCAGGTGTGACCCGCCCTTACTAAGCAGCCAACTAAGCAGCCAATAGGTTATTCAATGAAGACAAAAGCCGGCGTTTAGCGATCAACCCGGTCACTACTGCTACGTCGCCTTACGACGGGGTTAGCCTGTCATAGACGCATGTTGCTCGATAGCTGGAAGGCTGCGGAGTTTCTGCACCATAAAGGGAACAGAGAATTTAGCGCTAAGTCTGTCCAGCGCTTTTTGCGTCATGTCATCGGAATTGGATTTCGAGAGCGCGCGAACAGCTTCCATTTGCCTCGCCAAATCCGGAACATTCTCACAGTCGAACAGCAGACCGACATCACCAATGACACTGGCCGGCCCAGGCGCATTTGAACAGACTATCGGCACTTGAGCTGCCATCGCCTCTAGCAACACCAGCCCGAACGCTTCCTCGCTCGTTGATGGAAGTACGAAAGCATCAAAAGCTTTCATCAACTTTCGAGCCTCATTTTTTGCACCGCAAAATAACACTCGATCCTGCACGCCAAGCTTCTTCGCCAGCAACTTAAGCGCGGGCATTAGCTCACCGTCACCAATAAAAGCCAACACCGAATCGCCTTGCAAACTCGCAAACGCTTCAATCAACGACTTGTGAGACTTTTTCCGAACCAACCGCCCCACGGTGCCATAGCAATACGCACCGAGCGGTATTCCCAACGCTTGTCTCGCGGACACAGAATCGTGAAAAGTCGCCGCTTCGACGGCATGGTGCAAAAAGTGAACTCGACCTTGCAGGTGCGGTTCCTGTTCAAGCAGTACCTGGCAAACCGGCTGGGATACACCGATCAGCTGGACGTTGTCTTTCCAGAACCTGGAAAAGATTGACCGCGACACCCGGCCAAGAAAACCAAACTCATGCATCACCCCAATAACGGCACCGATCTTTAGGGTGTAGTTCAGCAACAGGGCGACAAAGAAGGGTTTGTACCGATGTGCCAGGATAACGTCCGGCGACTCATCGGCAATGATTTTCATCAGCCGCCGATACGCTTTAAGTTTAAGTCCGCGAAGAGATCCTGGTGGTAAATCTAGGAATTCGACATCGCCATGGAGGGTGGACGCCAGCGTTAACGATGGCGCACCACGCAGGAAAACAGTCTTGACGTCACAGTCAGAAAAGCTTCCTGCATATTGACGAGCGACTGTTCGAAACGGTCCCTTGTAGTCATGACAAATTTGCAGGATTCTGGGCTTTTGGTCTGGCTGTTTATGGGCCATCTATTATTTTCGTTTGGTAACCAACAAATCTTCAAGCACCAAATACTCTAGATCAGAACCATAAAACATGTTGAGCGCATCCGTAGGTGAACACACCATCGGTTCGCCGCGCCGATTCATCGAGGTATTGAGTACTGCTCCGTTTCCATTAAGACGTTCCATTTCCTTTAGCAAGGCGTGATATTTTGGATTAGTTGACTCGTCGACGATTTGAACCCGAGATGTGCCATCTTCGTGAACAACTTCCGGGATTCGGGATTTCCACTCCTCTGAAACTTCAAAGGTAATTGTCATGTATGGCGCCGGATGGTCAGTCTGTATCATTTCCTTTGCAACAGTATCCAAAACACTTGGACAAAAAGGTCGCCATCGCTCTCGAAATTTGATCTGTTCGTTGATCTTGTTAGCAATCCCCAGGTAACTTGGGCTTCCCAGGATACTCCTTCCACCCAAGGCTCTCGGTCCGAATTCCATGCGCCCCTGACACCAGGCCACTGGATTCCCCTCGTTAAGCAACTCGGCCGCTCGCCCTACAATGTTGCTGAGTTTTTCATACACTGGGTGTTCTGGATGCGCCTCACAGGCGTCGACGCACTCATCTGTAGAATATGCCGGACCAAGATAAACATGCTCCATTTTCGCCGGAGTGACGCCACGTTTCCAGGATGCAAAAGAAGCTGCGCCAACGGCGGTACCCGAATCACTCGCCGCGGGTTGCACGAAAAGCTCTTTGACATGGGGTAGAGCAAGAATTTTCTGATTGAGTTTTACATTTAACGCACCACCTCCCGCAAAAACAAGACGTCCTGTTTCACGCAAAATATCGCCAAGATAGGTTTCTATCAGCTGCAGCGAAATATCTTCGTACATTTTCTGCATCGCCGCGGCATAGTGGATATAAGGATCGTCGGCAATGTCTCCCTGTCTTCTTGGCCCAAGCCAGTCAATCAGCTTTTGACTAAAGTAATATCCCTTGCGGCCTTCTTTGTATCTTCGAAGCCCAACGGTGTTCACGAGCTTGGTATTGACGGTGATTTCTTTGCCATCAAAATGGACCAGCCGTGACAAATCATACAAATCGGGGTTGCCATAAGGCGCCATACCCATCAC